>NZ_JALKVM010000060.1:0-3739 GCF_057440575.1 Johannesbaptistia floridana | reverse complement strand
CTAATATAATGTTGGGTTTCGTGCCTCAACCCAACCTACAGGCTACCTTCTTACTCATTACTCATTACTCATTACTCATTACTCATCTATGGGTGCGTTACGGCAATCCGTTATCTGGCATTGTGATTGACCAAAGATAACGACAGCTAATCCGCACACTACTACTACAAGTACTTCATTGTTAATTCTTCTTGACAATTATCTAGTCATTAAGTTATACTATTCGTAGGGGGGAGTTCGCCCCTATTGTAGTATAAACTAAGTATAAAATAAATAAATAAGGAATGGGATTGCCTTTAATTCTTCATTCGCGCATTCTTCAAGCGATAAATTAGGGATACGCTTCGCGGTAAGCCCTACAATTACTACAGGTGTGAAGATTAGGCAATCTCGGAAGTACCCTCATGGCTTTCACCCAAAGCAAATTAGAGGTGTCAATATATAAGAGGATTTTAAGCTAGTAAGGAAGCATGAATAAAATAAAAACACCATCAAGGGGATATCATTGGGATGGAAGAAGCGATCGCTTTTTTGAGGGTTGGTACTATCGGGTTACTCTTGCGCAAGAAAAAGAAACATTTGCCTTCATGTACTCAATAGAGGATCCAATAGGAAAACAAGCTCATAGCGGTGGTTGTGCCCAAATACTGGGACCGAGGGATGAATATTTGTGGCGTACCTTTGCTGATGTAGGAAGCTTTTGGGCAGACAATCAAGAACTAGCTTTAGGACATTGGGGAGAAAATAAACTAAAGACAAAACCCCAATTAGTCTCTCCTGAGATATTTAGAGAAAAAATTGACCAAGGTTATCAAGCCACTGATAAATTTAATCAAGGCTTAATCAAAGATCCCAGCACAGGTAATTATTGCCAGTGGTACTATGAAATCGAACCAGTTTATGGCTGGGGAAATCCTCATCGCCCTCAACTATCAACGGGAGGAGTGTTAGCTTATTTACCTATTTTTGAACCGGGTTGGCAAATATTGATGGCTCACGGTTTAGCCACTGGTTATATTGACTGGAATGGAAAAGTTTACGAATTTAACCAAGCCCCCGCCTATGGAGAGAAAAACTGGGGGCGGTCTTTCCCAGAAAAATGGTTTTGGTTAAATTGTAATAGTTTTACTGAAACTGATGATTTAGCTTTAACAGCAGGTGGAGGTCGTCGGGGAGTATTGTGGTGGATGGAATCAGTAGCATTGATTGGCATCCATTACCAGGGAAATTTTTATGAATTTGTGCCCTGGAATTCTTCAATTAAGTGGGAAATTACCCCTTGGGGAAAATGGAAAATGCAGGGAGAAAATTCTCAATATAAGGTTGAAATAATGGGAACAACAGAAAGACCTGGTACTCCCTTGCGAGCGCCTACAGAACAAGGATTGATTTTTGCTTGCCGAGATACCATGAAGGGCAAACTAGAACTGATTCTGAAAACAATCACCGGGAAAACCATAGTAAAAGCAGAAAGTTCCTTGTGTGGTTTAGAAATAGGGGGAGAGTCCTGGTCCCAAACCTGGAAAAAATTTTAGTATAATAAAAAGAAAAAAGGGGCTGTGGCTCAGCAGGATAGAGCAAGCGCCTCCTGAATCATCGGGCACAATGCTGGGAAACCGCGTTATGTGAATGTGGTCAAATTCAAGGAAGCCTAAGTTTAGTAAGACTAAATAGGGTAATCTTGAGCCAAGCTCTATAACCCTGGATAGAGAAGGTGCAGAGACTGGTTGTTGATAAAATCAGGGGAAAAAATATTAATCTATCAACAACATAACGGCCACCACCTAAGGAAGCTAAATCTATGGTGAAGGAATAGTCCAGAGAGTGGGGAAACTCACACAAATCTGAAGCGCTAGGTCGCCGGTTCAAATCCGGCCAGTCCCGTTTTCAAGATAAACTATCTATTTACATACTCGTATGTTAACAACAAGCACACCTATTACCGAGATTATTTCTCAGCAAAGAAAATTTTTTGCTACAGGCAAAACCAAAGATATTAGTTTCCGCCGTCAACAATTAGAGAAACTAAAAAAAGCAATCAAAGACAATGGGGAGAAAATACTAGAGGCTTTAGACGCAGATTTACATAAGCCAGAATTTGAAGCTTATTTTGAATTAACTGTTATCAAAGAAATCGATTATTTCCTTGCTAATCTAAACTCATGGGTAAAACCCAAAAAGGTTAATACTCCAGTCACAGTATTTCCAGCCTCAGCCTATATACAGCCAGAACCTCTGGGAGTAGTATTAATTATCGGTCCATGGAATTATCCCGTTTCCTTAATGATTTCTCCACTCCTAGGGGCGATCGCTGCGGGTAATTGCGCTATACTAAAACCATCAGAAATAGCATCTCATACCTCCCAAGTAATTGCTAAAATGATTGAGGAGACATTTCCCTCTGAGTATATCGCTGCTGTAGAAGGAGGAGTAGAAGTTTCTCAAGAATTACTAGCTGAAAAATTTGACCACATCTTTTTTACAGGTGGTACGAGAGTTGGTAAGATAATCATGGAAGCTGCGGCTAAAAATCTAACACCTGTAACCCTCGAACTCGGTGGCAAGAGTCCCTGTATTGTAGATAGAGATATCAATCTCACCGAAACAGCAAAAAGGATTACCTGGGGTAAATTTATGAATGCAGGTCAAATTTGTGTAGCCCCAGATTATCTGCTAGTCAATAAAACAATCAAGGCAAAATTACTAGAAGAGATAAAAAACTGCATAACTCAATTTTATGGAAAAGACCCCGCCTCTAGTCCTGATTATCCCCGAATAATTAACGACAGTCAATTTCAACGCTTAACTAAATTATTAGATGGTGAAGAGGTTTTAGTCGGGGGGGAAACAGATGCACAACAAAGGTATATAGCCCCAACAATTATCGATAATGTTAGTCTCGATTCTCCTTTAATGGAAGAGGAAATATTTGGCCCAATTCTGCCAATACTAGACTATGAACATATTGATGAAGCTTTAGATATTATCAATAGTCGTCCTAAACCACTAGCTTTGTATCTATTTTCTAAAGATAAAGATTTACAGACAAAAGTGGTAAGAAGCACTTCTTCTGGAGGTGTTTGTGTCAATGATACCTTTCTTCACCTAGCAGTGAATGAGTTACCCTTTGGCGGCGTAGGCAATAGCGGCATGGGAAATTATCACGGATTTGCTAGTTTTAATACCTTTTCTCATCAAAAGAGTGTATTAAAAAGATATTTTCTCTTTGATTTAAACTGGAGATATGCTCCCTATAAAGACAAAGTTGCAAATTTCAAAAAAATGTTCTTTAGTTAGGTAAGACCTGAGGAAAAAAAGGGATTTATTTTTCTTTCAAAAAACATAGTAAAAAGTCTACTGTTAAAACGTTACATTTTGAAATAAAAAATGAACGAAACAGCCCTGAGCAATACTGCTCGGATAAGAATCAAACATATTTATTTTGAGAAAGCACCGGAGCAGGGAGCTTCAACAGAGGGGTTTTTGGCTTTGTAATTAATCTCCTTTCAACCTTACTCTAATCAATAATTTTCTCTTAACAAAAGCAGTATTGTAACGCACCCTACATTTACTTTCATATCAAGTGAGAAAATAACCGTTTTTAGTAGGGGCGCAAGGCTTGCGCCCTTATCTTCGGCTTGCGCCCTTATCTTCGGCTTGCGCCCTTATCTTCGGCTTGCGCCCTTATCTTCGGCTTGCGCCCTTATCTTCGGCTTGCGCCCTTATCTTCGGCTTGCGC
>NZ_JALKVM010000059.1:0-27889 GCF_057440575.1 Johannesbaptistia floridana | reverse complement strand
AGTACATAAGTACTGGTGATTTGATATGAGACAAGGAAGTATCTGTATTTTAGGTGTACATTAGTATGAAAACACGCTGTTTTAATTGTATTATCTCCCTTGTCTCCTTGTCTTCGTTCCTCCCGGAGTCCCATATCAAAGCACCAAAACAAAAGTACAGAAATTGGCCGACAAGGGAGAATCAATTTTTAAGCGTTTAGGATCAATTCTCTTACTTCAAAACTTCTTTCACTTCAAAACTCCAAAACTTCAAGACTTCAAGACTCCAAAACCCATTACTCCAAAACTCCAAGACTTCAAGACTTCTTACTTCAAGACGTCTTACTCATTACTTCAAAACTCATTACTTCAAAACTCATTATTCATCCACAACCAGTAACATTAGGTAAAGATGCAAGCTCTGAGGCGATCGCACTTCAAAATTAAACTCTCAATAGGAAAGATTTCTGGATATTTTTCCAGTATTTGAAGAATATATATTCTAAAAGTGTTATTATCGGCTATAATAGTTTTATATTATGATTCACTAGCAACACTACTTTAACCAAAAAGTAACACTCTGTGATTAGGTAGCAAGAACTACCCAAATCCCTTACCCACTTTCATCCGTGAGAACGAGTCTCTATTGATATTTTTTTAATTAATTTTTTCAATTCTTTTATTTTTAGCTAATTTTTGCTAATTTTATAACTACATTATTCGATTAGAAGCAAAAAAAATGGAAAAGCCAATCATCAAAAGTTCAAAAACGTCCCAAGCATCAGAAAGACCAAAATCAAGAGAAGAAGCAGATCTAGAAAGCATCTTAGATACCAACTCTCCCTGGCAGTATTTCATCGAATTCATTGATAAATCCTATAAAACCTTTACCCCCAGAAATCCTAGTAAACAAAGGAATCAAAAGCCAAACGCCGAAATTCAAATAAAATGTCTTGAAACTCTCAAGGAAAAAGCTAATACAACCAAAAAAGAGGTAGATTGGTTTCAACTAATAGATATTGTCAAAGACCATGATAATTTAAGCGATTTTGAGAGTAAAACTGCCGAAAAATTCTATTACTACTTATCAGACAATTATAAACTTAAACCAATAAACTTTTTACAAAACTGGGAAGAGAAAACCAAAGAATTTATTAACTTATATGCAACAATTCAATCAGAATCATCCCAAGACTTAGTTAAAATGAATGAGTTTGCCGATTTAATAGCACAATTCAATAACTCTCAAGAGAAGACCTTTTTTTTTCTCTATCAACTACCTATATATCTAGAAGAAAAGATAGCAAAAGCCCTAAAAAAATCCCTAGGATATCAAGAAATAATTAAATTTGGCGCTTCAGAATTTATCAAGAACTTTGGCTTAAGATTTCAAAAAGAACTAGGATTAACTCGTACAGCAATCAAAGAAAAAGCTGCTCAAAACCTAGTACAAGAATTAGGAGAAACCGAAACCAATCTAAAAAATGAAATCAATAGACTAGAATTAGAAAACCAAGAATTAAAACAAGAGATAGAAGGAATAAAACTAGAAGCAACCCAAACAGCAATTTATCAACTAGCATACTTATTACAAAATCAAGATCAACCATTACTAGACCAAATACTCAAGCTAAGTAAGAGACTTCATGAATTAGAAGAAAATGGCGAACTTCCCAAGGCAAATTTTACCATGACTTGCTCGATTGTTATAGATAACTTATTAACGGTTTTAAATGATCTTGGTATTCGAGAATTTCCCCAAAATAGAGAAGAAATATTAACAATCAAAAAAGAAGACTTAGACTTAGGAATATATAAATATAATCGGGGTTCGCAATTTACCAGTGCAGAAGAGACGAAAAAAGTAAAATGTATATCATCAGGGTGGCGTGTGGTAGAAAAAATAATTATTCCAGCTCAAGTAGAAGAAATTGATAGTTAAATAATAAGAAAGGACTGAATAAGTTATGGAAACAATAGGTATTTTACTAGATTTAGACAATGTAAAACCTAAATTAGAAACCATTGAAAATATTTGCAGTGAATTTGGAGAGATTGTAGTTCGTAGAGCTTTTTCTAATACCCCATCAGTACTAACTGCCTATGGTAGCAGTTTACGACAACTCAACTATCGTTTTGAGCTAACCCCAGGTTTAAATCCAGTAGCGCAAGAAGTAGATAACTTAATTTTTCAAACCGCCGAAGAGCTAATAAATAATAATAAACTAAATATTAGCTTAATTGCCATTGTCAGTCATGACAATGACTATGCCAGGCTTTTTAATAAACTCAATCACCAAAAAATTAAAACTCTAGTAATAGGTTTGGGTAATCAAATCGGTAATAAACTAAGACAAACAGCAACTTACGTTAAAACGATTAACGAAGTTATGCGTCCAGTTTGTCTCGGTATCGATCTAGGTACGACTAATACTGTCATCTCCCTGGCTAACTTTAATACCCTCAGAAAAGAGTGGATGGCTACGGTTTTAGAAGTGCCGGTAAAAAATGAAGCTGGCGCCTTAGTTAAGCAAGCAATTATCCCCTCCTCCGTAAGATTCGATAACCAAGGTAAAGCTGAAATTGGCGGACATGTCAAAACCAACGCCTATGCCTTTAAAGATCAAACGGTTTTAGCCTGGAAACACAATATAGGCAACTCAAATCAGGGCAAACCATATCGCTACCAGTTAAGTACTGGTGAAATACTTCCAGAAGAAGCAGCATCAAAAATTTTAGGCTTTTGTCGTCAAGAGTTAATTTCTAAATATCCAGACTTTCAGGGGATCGTTATTACCCATCCTGCCTCCTACGAAACAGATGCTATTGAAGCAACGCGCAAAGCGGCGGTCATAGCCGGTTGGACAGAAGATGATATTGTGTTGTTATCAGAACCCCAGGCAGCTTTATATGACTTCCTCTACTCTATGCAGAGGGGAGATATACCAGTAGCTTTTGATGTAGAAGTCCCCTCTAATATCCTCGTTTATGATTTAGGGGGAGGTACTCTAGATGTTACCTTGCATCAAGTTCAGTGGAATAACGATAGTAATAACTTTTTAATCAACGACCTTGCCATTGGTTCTCGTACTCGGGTTGGTGGGGACAAAGTAGATCAGCTAATTGCTAATTATATAATCGAAAATGTTGTTGATTTAACTAGCTTATCCCCAGTAGATCGAGAAAAATTAACCTACGAGTTATTGATTTATGCAGAAAAGTTTAAAAAAACCTGGGGTTCGGAATATACCTATAGTCAAGATAAACAGAATTTTCAATATGTATTCCAAGGTCTATTTTTAGAAGGTGATGTTCCAGTTCGTCACTATATAGGTTCTCTTAAACTTAAAACAATCTTAGCAGAACTCCTCTGTCCCGATTTGAGTTTATCTATATTGGAGGAGATGGATCCACAAGAGGCTTTTAATTCCCCTTTGTTTTCAAACCATCTTGATACTTTTGTTGTTCCTATTTTTGATGTACTATTAAAAGCTAAAGCCAGTGGAGGTGCTCAATTACCCAGAGTAGATGCTATTTTACTTAACGGTGGTATGACCTATTTTCCTCCCATCAAAGAAAGACTATCAGAACTATTCGGCAATATACCTATTATTACTGAATCGAATCCCGATTTTGCTGTTGCTAAAGGTGCTAGTTTATATGCTGCCGGGGCTTTAAAATCTGTAGAAAGGGTAAATCCGACTAATATTTATTTAGAAACTATACAAAATCAAAATATACAGTTAAGATTATTAATAGCCCAAGGACAAAAATATCCCTACAAAACTTCCTTAGATGATTTTCGTTTACCAGACCAAAAACAAGGGGATTTGGTTTTCAAAATTTGGGTAGGAATGGGCAATAAACCCGATGTAAATACCAAACTACAAATATATAGAACAGTTTCTCTACAACAAATTTTTGCTTCAAATTTAGAACCAGGAAGCCTTCTTGATTTAGAAGTTGAATACACTTTCGACGAAAGATTATTACTGACTCTAATTTCTCAACGAGATAAATCCCAAAAATTTAAACTTGAGGTAATTTCTGAACACACCACACCAAGTCCGACTACAACTTCACCAGTAACCGTAACAACTCTTATCCCCACTGTATCTCGGTCAAGATCTGGTCAAGATTTAGATCCCCAAACTGAAATTAGATTTAGCACATGGGAAGAAATTGCCAATCAATTAACTCTTCATTGGGCTAATGCTAAGTTACAAAAACGCCGCCGAGAATTGACTAAACAAAGTATCATTGCTTCTAATCGGGAGCAAATAGTTGATGGTTTATTTCGATGGTTAGAGTTGAACCAGTTTTGGCAAAGAAGTTCTAATTCTTATCGAGAGTTAATAGCTGTTTATGCCCTAGGGGATATTTTAGCCGGGATTAATCCTCAAAATTTTAAAGGAATTACTAGGGTAGAAAATAAATTTAAACAATGGATTAGAGATAAATTTACTCAAGGTGTATCCCGACTAGATAAACAACTATGTGAAGGTATTGGCAATATACCCGGGAAATTGTTATGGACTGGTTTTGACCAAAAATTGATTGATGCTTTTGAACAATCTAAAAAAGAAGCTAGGGCTTTTGTTTTTCTCAACTCTTTGGGTAAATGTGGGGAGTCTAGTTCTCATAATCTTAAGTTTTTGCGTCAAATTATTACTAATAGTAAACATATGTCTCAAAAAGAGAAGGCAACTTGGGCTTTGAGTCGTTTGATTAGTCCAGGACAACCCCAACAGTGGCGAGTTAATTATCAAGAGGTCGAAAAAATTACTAGTTTTGCCCTAGAACAGCTTTATCATGTTATTTATCAACCACAGGTAGCTTTGACTATGTTAGGTTGTTTGTATCAATGTTTAGCCTGGCAAGCTTTGAATCATCAACTCAATTCCTCTCTAAAAAAACAAGTTAAAATGCTGCAAACGAGACATATTCCTGTATACGATTATTGGCAGTCAAAACAGCAAATCAAATTGGTTTTCCAGCAAAAGTTAGAATTATTGCCGAAAATGTTAAATATATCCTCTCTTTCGGCTAATGAGTCTTCTAAAATTAAACAATGGTTATTGGAGTCTCTTCAGGAAAAGTAAATTTGGTTTTGTCAATGTCTATTAAGTTTATATTATAGTTAAGCATTAGAGGCGATCGCACTTAGTAAGGAGTTATTAAAAATAACAACCACAAATTTATAAATATGGCCTTCAGCCATTTTTGTTCTATCCCATGATAATTTTCTCTTTTTTCCGCATATTTATATCCCTCTTTTTCTGCTTTTTTCCATTCTTCTTCTTTTATTTTTGTCACATTTTCTCTCGCCTTTTTTATATTAAAAGGCACTCTGGTTAGCTGTATTATCTCCCTTGTCTCCTTGTCTTCGTTCCTCCCGGAGTCTCGCTGTAGGGAAGGGGGGCTCAAGGTTGCTTGCCATCACCTCGTTTTTAGCATTTATTTTTCTATTTCGGGCTTGCTGAATAAATGTAAAACTTTTGCTAGATAAAGGTTTGAGCCCATTTTTATCAGAAAAAGTGCAAGGTTTTTTGATATATTATGCTAGAAAGAGTGCATTTTTTTCTTTGATTACTCGAAAATTCATAAATCATTATTACCTCCTGCCTCCTGCCTCGGTGCAAAGCTGCCTTTCTCCTCACCAAAACTTACTTTTTCACCCGTACCCTATTTCATCTTAAAACCTACAGCACAATCTTGAGATTATGCTGTAGGAATATGTTACCTTGAGTATTTAAACTACAATATAATCCAAAAGTATGTCAAGGGCGATCGCCCAAAAATAGAGAAGTAAACTTTGGCCTTGATATTATTGCTTTCTTTTGTGAGAGGGAAATAATTGTGAGATTACCCCCAATGTGCCTAAACTTAACAAGCTTAGTGTTACAGTGGGTTCAGGAACTGTAGTGCCACTTACTTGGGTTTGGCCATTACTGATGATTAAAGCTGAAGAGTCAGTAAAATCACCCACATCTACAACTCCTAGACCAATGTCAAATGTTCCTACAGAAAAATTGCGGCTAAAACTCCCAGAAATCTCTCGTTGGTAATTAGTTGTTGAGGGTACTAAAGTATCAAAAGTCCCAGCAATAGGAATAACCTGACCATTAATCACAAAAAACCCATAGTCATCAAAATCAAATCCATCGATATCTGTAAATGTTTGATCATTAGTTAAGAAGGTAAAATCAAAACTTAAGGTAGTGGGTTCAGTAAAATTGAATGTTTGTGCGAGTCCTGAACCTTCAAAAGCTTGTACAAAGTTATCGGGATCTGGATCTAAACCTGGGGGAAAACTTACTCCTAAATTAGTTTCCAAAGTAACAGAGTCAATAGCAGGATTATTAGAAAAGTTGAAGAGACTGTCATCTCCAAAATTAAAATCGTCATTGGCTAAAGCATTACTAGAAAAAGAAGTTCCTCCCATACTATCTGTAATAACATCGCCAAAGGTAGACCAATTATTAAAATTGATATCAGCAGCAGCAACGGGACTAATTCCAATTAATCCAAATAAACCAATCAGACTAGTGGTTAAATAGAGATGATTTTGAATTGACATTGATATAACTCCTGTAAGATGAACTAGATGAGATGGTAAAAAGACTGAGAAAATGTCATGATAGTTGACTGTCCCTGAATTATAAAGGAACAGTCAACGTTAACATTTAACTAGACAATATTGAAGTTGTTAGCATTATCTAAGGATGCTATTGTTGTGTTTTCCACTGTAATATAGTTTACAGGTCGTTGTCTGTTGACGCCATCGGGGTCAAAGAGAACTAATGAACTGTTTCCGCGAGAACCAAAACTAAGGAAGCCTTGAGTTTTCGCATCTTCGTAATCTGATACAGAAATTCCTGAACTGGTAAATAGTTGACTGAGGTCAATAATGTCTTGATTGGGGATAAAACCAAGGACAGTATCACCTGCATCACGAAGGGAAAGATAAATAAGACTATCAACTCCTCCACTATTGGTTTCTAAATCGATAGTATCTCGACCTTCAAAACCTGTAATCAGATCATCGTTTGATGTACCAACTAAAGTATCTCTAGCTGGTGTTCCATTAATTTCTGTTGGTGACTGGAAGTCATCATTTACAATGGTACCAATTCCTTGATTACCAGCGATGGTTACATCTCTACCATTGGCTTGTAAGTTACTGAGGTTAACGAAGAAGTCTTCATCTGGTTCAACTACAGTATCTCCCACCACATCTACCGTGATGGTTTGAACTTCTCCGGCATTGCCAGTAAAGTTTAGGGTACCATTAGCGCTTTGATAGTCATTATCACTAATTAAAGCCGTATCATCTGCTGTCTCAAAGTCGAGGCTTAATTCAGTATCTACTGCATTATCAAGGGTAACTTCAAAGGTAAAGGGAGTTAGTCCATTATCCCCTTCGTTTTGGCTAACATTGTTAATGGAAATACTGGCACTATCATCGTTTTCTATAGTACCAACTCCTTGACCATCAACAATATCTGCTCCCACAGCATTAGAAAGATTGACAAAAAGGGTTTCATCTAGTTCTACTTTGGTATCACCGTTAATAGTGACCTCAATAGTTTGGGTTTCTCCGGCATTACCTGCAAAAATGAGTGTTCCATTGGTGGATTCATAGTCGTTATCTGCTGTTGTGGCTGTGTCATCAGTGGTGGCAAAGTCAACAGTTGCACCTCCACTTACCCCATTGTTGAGGGTAACGTTAAAGGTTAGGGTTTGTGTACCGCTATCACCTTCAGTGATACTTACATCGTTAATAGAAAAACTAGCGGCATCATCGGCATCATCATTGAGAATAGTACCAATTCCTTGATTACCAGCGATGGTTACATCTCTACCATTGGCTTGTAAGTTACTGAGGTTAACGAAGAAGTCTTCATCTGGTTCAACTACAGTATCTCCCACCACATCTACCGTGATGGTTTGAACTTCTCCAGCATT
The DNA here is from genome assembly GCF_057440575.1 of Johannesbaptistia floridana. Lineage (NCBI taxonomy): Bacteria > Bacillati > Cyanobacteriota > Cyanophyceae > Chroococcales > Cyanothrichaceae > Johannesbaptistia > Johannesbaptistia floridana. The sequence continues at coordinate 19,942 of NZ_JALKVM010000059.1, read as the reverse complement.
TCCAGTAAAGTTTAGGGTACCATTAGCGCTTTGATAGTCATTATCACTAATTAAAGCCGTATCATCTGCTGTATCAAAGTCGAGGCTTAATTCAGTATCTACTGCATTATCTAAACTAACTTCAAAGGTAAAGGGAGTTAGTCCACTATCCCCTTCGTTTTGGCTAACATTGTTAATGGAAATACTGGCACTATCATCGTTTTCTATAGTACCAACTCCTTGACCATCAACAATATCTGCTCCCACAGCATTAGAAAGATTGACAAAAAGGGTTTCATCTAGTTCTACTTTGGTATCACCGTTAATAGTGACCTCAATAGTTTGGGTTTCTCCGGCATTACCTGCAAAAATGAGTGTTCCATTGGTGGATTCATAGTCGTTATCTGCTGTTGTGGCTGTGTCATCAGTGGTGGCAAAGTCAACAGTTGCACCTCCACTTACCCCATTGTTGAGGGTAACGTTAAAGGTTAGGGTTTGTGTACCGCTATCACCTTCAGTGATACTTACATCGTTAATAGAAAAACTAGCGGCATCATCGGCATCATCATTGAGAATAGTACCAATTCCTTGATTACCAGCGATGGTTACATCTCTACCATTGGCTTGTAAGTTACTGAGGTTAACGAAGAAGTCTTCATCTGGTTCAACTACAGTATCTCCCACCACATCTACCGTGATGGTTTGAACTTCTCCGGCATTTCCAGTAAAGTTTAGGGTACCACTAGCGCTTTGATAGTCATTATCGCTAATTAAAGCCGTATCATCTGCTGTCTCAAAGTCTACGCTTAATCCAGTATCTACTGCATTATCTAAACTAACTTCAAAGGTAAAGGGAGTTAGTCCACTATCCCCTTCGTTTTGGCTAACATTGTTAATGGAAATACTGGCACTATCATCGTTTTCTATAGTACCAACTCCTTGACCATCAACAATATCTGCTCCCACAGCATTAGAAAGATTGACAAAAAGGGTTTCATCTAGTTCTACTTTGGTATCACCGTTAATAGTGACCTCAATAGTTTGGGTTTCTCCGGCATTACCTGCAAAAGTTAGGGTTCCACTGGTGGATTCATAGTCGTTATCTGCCGTTGTGGCTGTGTCATCAGCGGTGGTAAAGTCAACAGTTGCACCTCCACTTACCCCATTGTCAAGGGTAACGTTAAAGGTTAGGGTTTGTGTACCGCTATCACCTTCAGTTATACTCACATCATCAATAGAAAAACTAGCGGCATCATCAGTATCATCATTGAGAATAGTACCAATTCCTTGATTACCAGCGATGGTTACATTTCTACCATTGGCTTGTAAGTTACTGAGGTTAAGGAAGAAGTCTTCATCTGGTTCAACTACAGTGTCTCCCACCACATCTACCGTGATGGTTTGAACTTCTCCAGCATTTCCAGTAAAGTTTAGGGTACCACTAGCGCTTTGATAGTCATTATCGCTAATTAAAGCCGTATCATCTGCTGTCTCAAAGTCTACGCTTAATCCAGTATCTACTGCATTATCTAAACTAACTTCAAAGGTAAAGGGAGTTAGTCCACTATCCCCTTCGTTTTGGCTAACATTGTTAATGGAAATACTGGCACTATCATCGTTTTCTATAGTACCAACTCCTTGACCATCAACAATATCTGCTCCCACCGCATTAGAAAGATTGACAAAAAGAGTCTCATCTAATTCTACTTTGGTATCACCGTTAATAGTGACCTCAATAGTTTGGGTTTCTCCGGCATTACCTGCAAAAGTTAGGGTTCCACTGGTGGATTCATAGTCGTTATCTGCCGTTGTGGCTGTGTCATCAGCGGTGGTAAAGTCAACAGTTGCACCTCCACTTACCCCATTGTCAAGGGTAACGTTAAAGGTTAGGGTTTGTGTACCGCTATCACCTTCAGTTATACTCACATCATCAATAGAAAAACTAGCGGCATCATCAGTATCATCATTGAGAATAGTACCAATTCCTTGATTACCAGCGATGGTTACATTTCTACCATTGGCTTGTAAGTTACTGAGGTTAAGGAAGAAGTCTTCATCTGGTTCAACTACAGTATCTCCCACCACATCTACCGTGATGGTTTGAACTTCTCCGGCATTGCCAGTAAAGTTTAGGGTACCATTAGCGCTTTGATAGTCATTATCACTAATTAAAGCCGTATCATCTGCTGTCTCAAAGTCGAGGCTTAATTCAGTATCTACTGCATTATCTAAACTAACTTCAAAGGTAAAGGGAGTTAGTCCACTATCCCCTTCGTTTTGGCTAACATTGTTAATGGAAATACTGGCACTATCATCGTTTTCTATAGTACCAACTCCTTGACCATCAACAATATCTGCTCCCACAGCATTAGAAAGATTGACAAAAAGGGTTTCATCTAATTCTACTTTGGTATCACCGTTAATAGTGACCTCAATAGTTTGGGTTTCTCCGGCATTACCTGCAAAAATGAGTGTTCCATTGGTGGATTCATAGTCGTTATCTGCTGTTGTGGCTGTGTCATCAGTGGTGGCAAAGTCAACAGTTGCACCTCCACTTACCCCATTGTTGAGGGTAACGTTAAAGGTTAGGGTTTGTGTACCGCTATCACCTTCAGTGATACTTACATCGTTAATAGAAAAACTAGCGGCATCATCGGCATCATCATTGAGAATAGTACCAATTCCTTGATTACCAGCGATGGTTACATCTCTACCATTGGCTTGTAAGTTACTGAGGTTAACGAAGAAGTCTTCATCTGGTTCAACTACAGTATCTCCCACCACATCTACCGTGATGGTTTGAACTTCTCCAGCATTTCCAGTAAAGTTTAGGGTACCATTAGCGCTTTGATAGTCATTATCGCTAATTAAAGCCGTATCATCTGCTGTCTCAAAGTCGAGGCTTAATTCAGTATCTACTGCATTATCTAAACTAACTTCAAAGGTAAAGGGAGTTAGTCCACTATCCCCTTCGTTTTGGCTAACATTGTTAATGGAAATACTGGCACTATCATCGTTTTCTATAGTACCAACTCCTTGACCATCAACAATATCTGCTCCCACCGCATTAGAAAGATTGACAAAAAGAGTCTCATCTAATTCTACTTTGGTATCACCGTTAATAGTGACCTCAATAGTTTGGGTTTCTCCGGCATTGCCTGCAAAAATGAGTGTTCCACTGGTGGATTCATAGTCGTTATCTGCTGTTGTACCTATGCCGTCGGCGGTAGCATAGTCAACAGTTGCACCTCCACTTACCCCATTGTTGAGGGTAACGCTAAAGGTTAAGGTTTGTGTACCGCTATCACCTTCAGTGACACTCACACTGTCAATGGAAAAACCAGCGCCATCATCATTTTCAATGGTCCCAATTCCTTGATTACCAGCGATGGTTACATCTCTACCATTGGCTTGTAAGTTACTGAGGTTAACAAAGAAGTCTTCATCTGGTTCAACTACGGTGTCTCCCACCACATCTACCGTGATGGTTTGAACTTCTCCAGCATTGCCAGTAAAGTTTAGGGTACCATTAGCGCTTTGATAGTCATTATCACTAATTAAAGCCGTATCATCTGCTGTCTCAAAGTCGAGGCTTAATTCAGTATCTACTGCATTATCTAAACTAACTTCAAAGGTAAAGGGAGTTAGTCCACTATCCCCTTCGTTTTGGCTAACATTGTTAATGGAAATACTGGCACTATCATCGTTTTCTATAGTACCAACTCCTTGACCATCAACAATATCTGCTCCCACCGCATTAGAAAGATTGACAAAAAGAGTCTCATCTAATTCTACTTTGGTATCACCGTTAATAGTGACCTCAATAGTTTGGGTTTCTCCGGCATTACCTGCAAAAGTTAGGGTTCCACTGGTGGATTCATAGTCGTTATCTGCCGTTGTGGCTGTGTCATCAGCGGTGGTAAAGTCAACAGTTGCACCTTCACTTACGGCATTGTCAAGGGTAACGCTAAAGGTTAAGGTTTGTGTACCGCTATCACCTTCAGTGATACTTACATCGTTAATAGAAAAACTTGCTTCCTCATCGGCATCATCATTGAGAATGGTACCAATACCTTGGTCACCAGCGATGGTGACATCTCTACCATTGGCTTGTAAGTTACTGAGGTTAACAAAGAAGTCTTCATCTGGTTCAACTACAGTATCTCCCACCACATCTACCGTGATGGTTTGAACTTCTCCGGCATTGCCAGTAAAGTTCACTGTACCACTAGCGCTTTGATAGTCATCGTCACTAATTAAAGCCGTATCATCTGCTGTATCAAAGTTTAGGCTTAATCCAGTATCTACTGCATTATCTAAACTAACTTCAAAGGTAAAGGGAGTTAATCCAATATCCCCTTCGTTTTGGCTAACATTATTAATGGAAATACTAGCACTATCATCATTAATAATAGTACCAACTCCTTGACCATCAACAATATCTGCTCCCACCGCATTAGAAAGATTGACAAAAAGAGTCTCATCTAATTCTACTTTGGTATCACCGTTAATAGTGACCTCAATAGTTTGGGTTTCTCCGGCATTGCCTGCAAAAATGAGTGTTCCACTGGTGGATTCATAGTCGTTATCTGCTGTTGTACCTATGCCGTCGGCGGTAGCATAGTCAACAGTTGCACCTCCACTTACCCCATTGTTGAGGGTAACGCTAAAGGTTAAGGTTTGTGTACCGCTATCACCTTCAGTGACACTCACACTGTCAATGGAAAAACCAGCGCCATCATCATTTTCAATGGTCCCAATTCCTTGATTACCAGCGATGGTTACATCTCTACCATTGGCTTGTAAGTTACTGAGGTTAACAAAGAAGTCTTCATCTGGTTCAACTACGGTGTCTCCCACCACATCTACCGTGATGGTTTGAACTTCTCCAGCATTTCCAGTAAAGTTTAGGGTACCACTAGCGCTTTGATAGTCATTATCACTAATTAAAGCCGTATCATCTGCTGTCTCAAAGTCTACGCTTAATCCACTATCTACTTGATTATCTAAACTAACTTCAAAGGTAAAGGGAGTTAATCCAATATCCCCTTCGTTTTCACTAACATTGTTAATGCTAATACTGGCACTATCATCATTAATAATAGTACCAACACCTTGACCATCGCTAATAATTACATTACGACTATTGGATTGTAAATTATTGAGATTGACAGAAAAGGTTTCATCTAGTTCTACTTTGGTATCACCGTTAATAGTGACCTCAATAGTTTGGGTTTCTCCGGCATTGCCTGCAAAAGTTAGTGTTCCACTGGTGGCTTCATAGTCGTTATCTGCCGTTGTAGCTATGCCATTGGCTGTAGAAAAATCTACAGTGAAACTTTCATCTACTGCTTCGTCAAGGTTAACAGTAAAGGTGAGAACTTGCGTACCACTATTACCTTCAGTGATACTAACATCGTCAATCGTGATATTGGCAGTATCATCATTTTGAATTGTTCCTACACCTTCTGCGTCCGTAATATTTGCACCAGAAGCATTAGAAAGATTGACAAAGAAGGTTTCATCAAGTTCAACTGTGGTGTCTCCATTGACATTAACGGTTATTGTTTCCGTTTCTCCCGTATTTCCCGCAAAGGTTAACGTACCACTAGTTGATTCATAATCATTATCTGCTGTTGTGGCGGTTCCATCAGCCGTAGTAAAATCAACGGTAACACCCCCTGTAACAGTGTTGCTAAGAGTTACGCTAAAAACAAACTGCTGAATTCCACTATCCCCTTCTACTCGGGTTACATCATTGATAGTGAGATTGGCGCCATCGTCATTGAGAATGGTCCCTATGCCTTGACTATCAGCGATGGTTACATCTCGTCCATTGGTTTGTAAGTTACTCAGGTTAACTAAGAAGTTTTCATCGGGTTCTACTTTGGTATCTCCCACCACATCTACCGTGATGGTTTGAACTTCTCCCGCATTCCCGGTAAAGTTCACTGTACCACTAGCGCTTTGATAGTCATTATCGCTAATTAAAGCACTATTATCGGATGTTTGGAAGTCTACACTTAACCCGTTATCTACTTCATTGTTGAGAGTAACTTCAAAGTCAAAGGGAGTTAGTCCAGTATTTCCTTCGTTTTCACTGACATTGTTAATGCTGATACTAGCATTATCATCATTTTCAATGGTACCAGTTCCTGGTACTAGAACGGGTAAAAATCCACTTCCCTGTAAATTACTCAGAATTAAGTCAAAAGTTTCATCAAGTTCAACTTTATTATCCCCGTTAACAGTCACCGTAACCGTCTGAGTTTCCCCATCTGTGCCACTAAAGCTAAGTGTTCCATTTTCAGCTTGATAATCATTATCAGCCACTGTGGCTGTTCCATCTGCCGTCCCGTAATCTACCGTGAAGGCAGATGTATCACCATTAAGAGAAATAGTAAAGGTAAAATCGGTTGCGCCGCTATCCCCTTCTGTCATGGTAACATCGGTAACAGAGAGAGAACCATTGTCAACGACAACCAGGGATAAGTTATTTTCGTCAAACACAGGAGAAAAAGCCAATCCATTACCTATATCTAAACCAGTAAAGGAGAGATTGGCTTGCGCAGCAGCGATATCTGTGGAACTGTCAAAGGTGATAATCTCAAAGGTTTGACCTAGGGTTGGAGTAAATCCATTTAATAAGCTGACATTAACTGTACCGTCAAAGATAGCTGTGCCATCAATATCAAGAATATCGAAATTGGTGAGACTGCCAATTTCTATGTCAATATTCGATAAATCTGTCTCGCTATAGTCTCCGGTAATATTTAAGGTCTCGAAATCCCCCACGGATAAACCAGGTGTAATTGTTCCTGCATCGTTTTCCAAGTCTCCGTCAATGGTACCGAAACCAGAAACTGTTCCTGCATCAATATCAAGGGGTGTTGAAAAACCTAGACTAATACCTCCGCCATTGAGACGAGTATCGCCCGCGGTTTGAGTGTAGCTTCCCGTAAAGTTCAAGATACCATTGTTAGCTTGAACCGTACCTGTATTGTTAAATACTATGTCAATCTCGAAGCGGTCATCTCCTGCTGATTTAACCAGAGTTCCCGCGTTATTAAACTCTCCTCCACCTGAAGAAGCACGAATGGCGCCGCTATCAACAATCTCAAAGGTTGAACCAATGTTGTTGTTGATAATCGAGCCTCCTGAGACTGTGAGGCCACTGTTACTATTCCACAGGGCACCATTATTGATTTCTAAGGTTCTTGACTCCTCCCCAAAATTGCCTAAATTCCTTGGTCCAGTTCCCCCAAAGGTTAATAATCCATTGACAGTGGTGGTGCCTGTGCCACTCTGACGTCCCCTATTCCAGTCAAAATTGCCTGTAACAGTTAAATCATCGCTCCCGGTTAAGGTGCCAAAGTCGCTTTCTTGAGTGAGACTGTCGGCGGTTACCGTACCGCCTGTACTCAAATTCAGGGTTCCAAAGGTAATGGTCAGGTCTCCAAGACCATTGGCGCCAATTGTTCCTGTAAAGTTGGCAGTTCCTCTAGTAACTGATAGGCTACCTCCGCTGGGTCGATTGTAAGCCCCAGAGAGGTTTACGGTTCCTCCACCAAAGATAACATTTCTCACTGCTACATTTGTAGAGCTAGAGAGGTTATGAGTGCCACTGCCCCTACCAAACTCTAAGGTTCCTGTTCCGGTAAAGTCCCCAGTATGGTCTCCATCACCGCTTAAGTCTAAAGTACCATTATCAACTTGAACTATCCCTGTATTGTTAAAATCAATGGAAATAGTAAAGCTATTATCTCCCCCTGATTTAAGCAGAGTTCCAGCATTATTAAACTCGCCTCCACTGGTACCTGCACTGACATTAATGCTGCCCCCATCAACAATCTCAAAGGTTGACCCGCTATTATTGTTGATAATTGAGCTTCCTAAGACTCTTAAGGTACCACTGGTACTATTCCACAGGGCACCATTGTTGATTTCCAGGGTTCTTGACTCCCCAACACCTCCTAAACTCTTGTTTTCAGTTCCCCCAAAGGTTAATAATCCATTTACTTCTGTGGTGCCTGTACCACGCTGATTTCCCCCATTCCAGTCAAAATTGCCTGTAACTGTTAAATCATCGCTCCCGGTTAAGGTGCCAAAGTCGCTTTCTTGAGTGAGACTGTCGGCGGTTACCGTACCGCCTGTACTCAAATTCAGGGTTCCAAAGGTAATGGTCAGGTCTCCAAGACCATTGGCGCCAATTGTTCCTGTAAAGTTGGCAGTTCCTCTAGTAACTGATAGGCTACCTCCGCTGGGTCGATTGTAAGCCCCAGAGAGGTTTACGGTTCCTCCACCAAAGATAACATTTCTCACTGCTACATTTGTAGAGCTAGAGAGGTTATGAGTGCCACTGCCCCTACCAAACTCTAAGGTTCCTGTTCCGGTAAAGTCCCCAGTATGGTCTCCATCACCGCTTAAGTCTAAAGTACCATTATCAACTTGAACTATCCCTGTATTGTTAAAATCAATGGAAATAGTAAAACTATCATCTCCCCCTGATTTAAGGAGAGTTCCAGCGTTATTAAACTCTTCTTGACCTGTACTCTCAAATGTACTGTCAAAAATGCCGGGAAAACTTATAGTATCAACAATCTCAAAGGTTGACCCGCTATTATTGTTGATAATCGAGCCTCCACTGACATCGAGGTCACTGGTAGTGTTCCAGATGGCACCATTGTTGATTTCCAGGGTTCTTGACTCCCCAGAAGCGCCTAAACTCTTGTCTTCAGTTCCCCCAAAGGTTAATAATCCATTCACTTCTGTGGTGCCTGTACCCCTGTGGGTTCCCCCATTCCAGTCAAAATTATCACTAACTGTTAAATCATCGCTCCCGGTTAAGGTGCCAAAGTCGTCTTCTTGAGTGAGACTGTCGAGGGTTACCAGACTGCCTGTACTCAAATCCAGGGTTCCATTGATAATATTGGTATTGCTTACATTGTAAGTTGCTCCCGTATTAATATTAACAATGCCAGCACTAATGTTAATATTACTGGTAGTAACATTGCTCCCACTGTTGAGGTTATGGGTGCCACCTCTAAACCCATCGCCAAACTGTAAGGTTCCCGTTCCAGTGAAGTCCCCAGTATGGTCTCCATCGCCGCTTAATTCTAAAATACCATTGTTAACTTGAACTGTGCCTGTATTGTTAACTACCAATCTAAGCTGGAAGCGGTCATCTCCTGCTGATTTAAGCAAGGCTCCAGCGTTATTAAACTCTTCTTGACCTGTACTATCAAAAATGCCAGTAGAACCCATAGTATCAACAATCTCAAAGGTTGACCCCCTATTATTGTTGATAATTGAACCTCCTATGACATTGAGGTTACGAGTAGAATTCCACAGGGCATCATTATTAATTTCCAGGGTTCTTGACTCCCCAGAAGCGCCTAAAGACCTTGAGTCAGTTCCTCCAAAAGTTAATAATCCATTCACTTCTGTGGTGCCTGTACCCCCATGGGTTCCCGCATTCCAGTCAAAATTACCACTAACTGTTAAATTACCACTTCCAGTTAGGGTTCCTAAAGATTGAGAGAAGGAAGAAGTTCGGATTTGAGTGAGACTGTCAACGGTACTATTACCATTGAGTTCTAGTACTCCCTCAGTAATTGTCAGATTATCACTAACATTGAAGGTATTAGTAGTCCTTAAAGTTCCCCGAGTAACTTGTAATGGACTTTGGGAATCAAGAGTAAGAATTGTCAAATCGTTAATTGGACTTCCACCATTGAAGATAGTCAAGGTGAAATCACCAATTTCAATTTCATCGTTGTCAACAGGTAGAATATCTCCTACCCAGTTTTCTGAAGAACGCCAAAAATCGTCGGCTGCACCGCCATCCCAAATTCTTGTTGCCATGATTAATATTACTTAATTACATGTTAAATTGACAAAAAATCACCATTAATAGTCTTGAATTAACTATTTTTGGTATTGTATTTCAAAAGACCTTTAATATCTTATTACAAAAAAAACCATTTTTTGCAAGTAATTAATAATAAGTAATAAGTCTTGAAGTCTTGAAGTAATGAGTAACTAAGTGCGATCGCCTGCGAGATCTCTGTTGGTGAGAAATGCAGGTACCTCATATCAAAGCACCAGTACTTCTGTACTAAATTAACTTCAGAAAAAGTTCATTTCTCTTTAGTCTAAGATCTTGCACTCGATCAACCAATTTTTAAGCGTTGAGCATTAATTCTTTAACTCATTACTCATTACTCATTACTCATTACTCAACCCCCACCAGTAACATTTGGTAAAGATGCTTTGGTGTGAGTTTAAGAATGCTAGACTATTGGGTGAGACTACATCGGCGTTATCCTGACAAAGAAATATATCAAGTAGTAATTTATTTAAGAAAAACTGGTTCAAATTTTGGTCTTGACTGTTTTTAAGTAATTGTACTTAGTTTATTAGGGATATATAAAAATTATAAAATACTTCAATTCTTGAAGTGCGGAATGTAGGTTATAATTTTGAGGAACTTTTAATTATTCCCAGGGATGGTAATATAGATTACCTAGTACTGGGGTTGACTTCTATTCTCAAGTGGAAAGATGAACAAAAACTATGTAATTTATGCTGATATTTGTTGTTTATGTAGACCACTGGATGATTTACAACAGTCTAGAGTTAAAATAGAAGCGGAAGCAATGCAAATGATTTTAGAAAAATGTGAAAATCAACAATGGACACTAGTAAACAGTGATGCTATACAATTTGAGATAAGCAAAATTTCAGACATATATAAAAGAGAGCAACTAGAAGTTATTCTTGATATCGCCACTAATTATTTAAATACAAATGAAGTAATAGAATCATTGTCGTTAAACTTAGTTAACTTAGGATTTAAACTTTATGATGCTTTACATCTAGCTTTTGCTCAAGTATATAATATTGATATTTTTTTAACGAGCGATGATAGACTCTTAAAAAAAGCTAAAAAACATAATGATTTGATTACCATTAAAGTTGAAAATCCCGTTGTTTGGTTAATGAATATTTTACAGGAGAGAACAGATGAAAAATACGGAAATTAGACAGCAGGGTTACAAAGCATTAATTGATTCTTTAGGGGTTGTAGGAATGCTACGTTTTCTACAACAATTTGAAGCAGGGTACGGAGACTACACTAAGCAAAAATATGAGCTGACTGAACCAACTTTAGACGATTTTAAACAATTTGTTAGAGAAAAAAAGAATAGAAGCATTTAATTAACTTCAAATCTATAAAGCGGAATGTAGATTTATTATTAGCAAAAAATCCCCTATCCCTGCTCCGGTGCCCCCTGCTCCCACCTTCTCCTCACCATTTTCTTTGTCAAGAACGAATCAGCCCTGGTGTATTTAGCCCAACCACTATTTTGTATTGCTTCGTGTATTTTTTGTAAAGCTGTGTTTTGTTTTTCAGCCAAGACTTGAGGGAGTTGGTATTCTTTCTCACCTATTTCTTTATAGAATAAACGCACTCGCTGTTTAAGTTCTAAAGGCGCTGATTCTAAAATTGCTGGTAATCCCGGCTCAATGTTTTCTAGAGTAGGAGTAACACCGCCAATTTCTACCGGGAGAATTTTGGCAGTAGCAGTAGAAGCTTGTAGAGTTTCCACTTTTACTACAGCTAGACGTTGCTGGTAATCATCGTAATTACTGCCAAGAGGATAAATAGCAAATCTAGTTCCTTTGCTTAAAGCTTGGGCTAACCCTCCATCCAAGGTCACTTGTTGATGATGCGACCCGATCAATGTCTCGAACGGCCCCTTGTAGGTTTTGATAGTAGGGATTGGGGAGATAAAAATCGATACCAATCAGTAAAGCAAAAATGTTAGCCATGGTTTTTTAATTTTCCGAACTCATTAATCATTACTAATTACTCATTACTCATTACTCATTACTCAACCACCACCAGTAACATTAGGTAGAGATGCAAGATCTGAGGTCTGATGCAATACTGCTTTTGTTAAGAGAAAATTATTGATTAGAGTAAGGTTGAAAGGAGATTAATTACAAAGCCAAAAACCCCTCTCCCTGCTCCCTGCTCCGGTGCTCCCTGCTTTCTCAAAATAAATATGTTTGATTCAAAACCTACGCAGTATTGAGGTCTGATGTGATAGCAAACCTTAACCTAATCATAACCAGAATTTAACCTTGGTGTGACAAAATAATTAATTGGAAAAAAATACCCTCCTCTTTAGAAAAATTCATTATGAATGACCTCAATAATTCTGATAACGCTAAAAGTATTACCTCTCTTGAGTTCCTTGGTAGTGTTAGCCTAGCTTCTGGGACTACATTTGAGGGAACTGTTTTAGGGGGTTTGTCAAGCATCCAGTATATCCCAGAGGAAGAAATTTATTACGCTATCTCCGACGATCAAGTTAACTACCGTTACTACACCTTCGACATTGACCTGTCTGACGGTACCCTTGACGATGGTGACGTAACTCCTCTGTCAGTGGAGTTTCTTGTAGATAGTGAAAATCAACCTTTAGCCGATGGTAGCATTGATCCTGAAGAACTAACACAGATTGGCGATGGTCTCTACCTAGTAACCAACGAAGGATTTGCCAACGGTGAGAAATTCGTGAACCCTTCAGTACTAGTTTTTGATGCAGAAAGCGATATACAGATTGGAGAGATTGCTTTCGATGGCAAGTTCGATGCCGATCCCCAAGGGGAAACTGGAATCGCCAATAATGCGGCAGCAGAAGCGGGTACAATTACTCCAGATGGAACAACCTTCTACTCAGGCTTCGAGAACGCCCTTCTTCAGGATGGTCCCTTATCTTCTCCCACATCTGGAAGCCCTAGCCGAATTGTAGAGTGGGATCTAGAAACTGGTGAGGCTGTAGCTGAGTTTGTATACCAGAACTATCCCAACCCGGCACAACCAGACCCCGAAGATGCGTTCCAAGTTAACGGCATTACAGCCTTACTTGCACTGGACAACGAAGGTACCATGCTTGCCTTAGAGCGAAACTTTGCTGTAGGAGACAATCAAACAGGTACTGGTCATGGTGGTTTTCTCTATGAAGTGAGCACTGCCGGGGCAACCAACGTGATAGAGGAAGATAGCCTCGATGATTTATCTTATAGCTCAGTAGACAAGCGATTTTTGCTGGATTTATCAACCTTGACGGATGCTGATGGTAACCCGGTTGTCATTGATAATGTGGAAGGATTAACCTTCGGTCCAGAGTTAGAGGATGGTCGTCAAAGTTTATTCATAGTCTCTGACGACAACTTCTCGGAAACCCAATCAAACCAGTTTATGGCCTTCGCTGTAGAACTAGAAGATACAACTAAGGCTGTACCAGATCTTACTTTTGCTGCCTATAACTCCATGTTATCTTCCCCTGCTGATCCCGAAGATGGCGGACCAGGAGATTTAGATGCACCTGGTAACAATCCAGATGGTACAGAACGGGATAACCTTTTAAATCGCCTCGATAGTGGTGACTACGAAGTGGCAGAAAATCTTGCCTATGTTATTCAAACAGAACGTCCTGATATTCTGCTGTTAAACGAAATTGACTTTGATGAAGTTGAGGCTGATGGAGATATCCTCAGTTCAGCCCAGTCATTTAATGACGAGTATCTCGCTGTAGGGCAAAGCGGACAGTCGGGAATCGATTATCCTTATGTTTATGTTTTCAGCTCAAACACTGGAGTCCCCTCAGGTTTCGACTTAAATAATGATGGCATAGTTGGTGAAATTGACCCTGAGACAGGATTAATTGGGGGTACAGCACCTTCTGAAGAAGAGTTTGTGCCGCAGCCTAATGATGCTTTTGGCTTTGGGCGCTACCCTGGTCAGTATTCTATGGCTATTTACTCCATGTATCCTGTTTTGGAGGAAGATATTCGCACATTCCAGGAGTTTCTCTGGAAAGATATGCCAGACAACAAGCTTTCAGAAATTACACCAGGTGTAAGACCACTTTACGATCCTGAGCGTCCCTTTGACCCAATGGATCCCGAAAACCCCAATACCAGCTATTTTTCTGAGGAAGAGTATAACGTACTGCGTCTATCCTCGAAGAACCACATTGATATCCCAGTAGAAGTCAAAGGCGAGATTATTCATATTCTCGGTTCCCACCCCACACCAGCCACATACTCAAGCTCACCTGGTCAAAATGAAGGTCGTAACTTTGATGAGGTGCGCTTCTGGTCTGACTATATTAACGGCGAGAGCTACATGTATGATGATGAGGGAGTTACTGGTGGCTTAGAGGAGGGGGCCTCCTTTATTATTGCTGGTGACCTCAATGCTGATCCCTTTGATGGAGCTGCCCTTCCCGGAGCGGCCAGCCAGCTACTTGATGATCCTCTAATTATCGGATCTGCTACTGATGAAAGCATCACACCAGCCAGCAAAGGTGGGGTTGAAGATGATGACGCTACCCCAGAAAACCCACAAATTGGCAACCCAGCTTTCGATACAGTGGACTACTCCTTGTCAGAACCAGGTCGCGGCAATGTCCGTGTGGACTACGCTCTACCATCAACTTCTGGTTTTGAGCTAGTTGAACAGGAGGTTATCTGGCCACTTAACAATGATCCATTTACAGAGTTCGTTGACTATCCTACTTCTGACCACAAAATGGTCAAAATAGGGCTGAATTTGACGGAAACTTCGAGTTCTCTTCCCACTTTGGTCTTTGGAACTGCTGACGATGATTATTTCGATAGTGCAGTTCCTGATGATAGCCAATTTGCCGGGGATAATCAAATTCTCTTTACTGGTTCTGGAAATGACGTTGTAGATATTACCTTTGCACCAGGTGGCACGGATGCTCGTATCGACCTTGGTAGTGGAGATGACTTGCTCTTTGCTGGTACTGATCATCGCATCGTTGCTGCTTCAGGGGATGATATACTATTCCTTGGTTCTGGTGGTGGTAATAATGTGATTACTGGCGGAGAGGGTGCTGACCAATTCTGGCTAGTAACTGACACTATTGATTTACCTTTAGGGGCAAATACCATTACTGATTTTACCATCGATTCAGATAAACTTGGTTTTGCTAATACTGATTTAGAATTTGGCGATTTAGCTTTAACTCAAGTTGAAGGTAATACTGTAGTTTCTGCTTTTGAACAAGATTTAGCTGTATTACTTGATACTCAAGCTGACAATTTGACTGCTAGTGATTTTGTCTTTGTCTAAATTTTGAGAGTTTAACAAAAATTGGGAGAAGTATTTACTACTTCTCCTAACTTAGAAACTAATATTAGAGCGACAAATTCCTCTATCAAAAACCCACAACCAATTCTAGGAAAATTGTTGAGCGTGGAAACTAGCATAGCGACCATTTTTTTCTAATAATTCCTGATGGGTGCCTGCTTCAATAATTCTTCCTTTTTCTAAGACAAAAATACGATTGGCTTTACGCACAGTAGCAAGACGATGGGCAATGACAAAAACAGTACGCTTTTGGGTAACTCTTTCTAAAGCCTGTTGTACTAAACTTTCAGATTCGGAGTCTAAAGCAGAGGTAGCCTCATCTAATATTAGTATCTTGGGTTGGCGAAATACAGCTCGGGCGATCGCGATTCTTTGACATTGCCCCCCAGATAAGTTAACACCTCTTTCCCCTACTATAGTTTGATAACCAGAATCTAGTTGAGTAATAAATTCATCGGCGTTAGCAATTTTAGCTGCGGTTTTAACTGCTTCTAAATTAAATTCAGATTGTCCAAAGGCTATATTTTCACTAATAGTACCTGAAAAGAGAATCATTTCTTGGGGCACCACAGCAGTATGTTGGCGTAAACTCTTGAGAGTAACTTGAGTAATATCTACTCCATCTATAAGAATTTTACCCCTATCTGGACGATAAAAGCCTAATAAAAGATTAATTAAAGTAGTTTTTCCTGCACCAGAAGAGCCTACTAAAGCGATCATTTCTCCTGGTTGAACAATAAAGCTAAGATTATTGATAACTGGTTTGTGATGATTATAGGAAAAATAAACTTGATCATATTCTACCTTACCACTAACATCCTGGAGAGTTTGAGCTATGGAGGTGTCTAAAACTTGAGGGGTAATTGCCGTTAATTCAAAGATGCGATCTACTGAGGCTTCCGCCTGTTTAAAATCATTATAATTGCCTGTGGTAATATTAATAGGGTCAATAAGTAAAGCTACTGCTGCCACATAGCTAACAAAATCACTCCCAGTAAAATCTGTAGCTGAGACTTGCCAACCTCCGAGACAAAATAAAAAAATCACACTCATTGCCTCTAGAAAACCCACCACCACAAATTGAAAAGCCTTGAGTTTTTCCGTTAAGTGTTTAATGCGGCGATTTTGTTCGGCTTCGTGTTCAAAACGAGCTATTTCGTAGTCTTGAGCGTTAAAAGCTTGAATTAGGCGCATTCCTGAGAAAACTTCAATTAACAAAGCTGAGAGATTGGAGATACGCGCTTGACTAGTGCGGGAAAATTTTAGTAATCTTTCTCCAAATACAGCAATTAGTACAGCCATCAATGGTGCCACAATAATCACAGCAATAGTTAATTGCCAGTTAAGATAAAACATATAGCCAAAGACAACTAATAGTTGCAAAATCGAAGGAATGAAGCGAGAAAATATTTTATTAATTACTTCCCCAATGCGGTCTATATCTTCCGTAAGTCTATAAGCTAAATCTCCAGTTTTATTAACGGCGAAGTAATCAAGACTGAGACGATGGAGGTGAGAGTAAACATCTATACGCAAATTTCTGGCAATTTTCAGAGCTGCTTTAGCCATCAAAGAATCTTGACCATATTGTACAATGCCTCGTAGGAGAAAAACTACCATAGCTACCCCTGCTAATTTGGCCAAGGCACCTAAATCACCTAGTCCGATATATTTAGCCATAGCTCCCGCAAACCAAGCTAAAATAGGCCAAAATAAAGTAAATAGTAGAGTACAAGTCATAGCTTGGACCAGTGTAGGTAGTTGCGGACGCAAATAAGGAATCAGTAATCGATAGTTAGATGGTTTTTTAGCTTTATTTAACATTAGTGAAATTTAAACTGCCTCTCAGCGCAAATTCAGATTCTTGAGTTTTAATTGTACCTATATAGAGTAAAAAATCATAACTAAGGGGGAATAGATAATTATGAGTGTAGAATATGACCTGGTAGTTATTGGGGGAGGTTCTGGGGGGTTAGTAGTAGCTGGAGCTTCAGCAATACTAAATGCTAAAGTTGCTTTAGTAGAAAAACATCGCCTTGGGGGAGATTGCTTGTGGTATGGTTGTGTACCAAGTAAATCATTACTCCACGCCTCTAGAGTTGCTTATCAAGTAAAAAATAGCGATCGCTTTGGTATTTATAATGAACTAAAAGAGATTAAATTTACTGAAGCAATGGGTCATGTTCACAAAGTAATTAAAAACATTGAACCCCATGATTCTCCCGAAAGATTTGAAGGTATGGGAGTTGAGGTTATTTTTGGTTCTGGTAAATTTACCAATAAAAATACTTTTGTGGTTAACGGAAGAGAACTAAAAGCGAGGGCTTTTGTAATTTCTACAGGATCTAGACCTAGTATCCCCCCTATAGATGGCTTAGAAGAGGCGGGATATCTTACTAATGAACAGGTCTTTTCTCTACAACAGCGTCCAGATTCTCTAGGAATTATTGGCGGTGGTCCAATCGGCTGTGAGTTAGGACAAGCTTTTTCTCGCCTGGGTAGTCAAGTTACCATCATTAACTCCCGCCCTCAAATTCTTCCCAAAGAAGACCCAGAGGCTGCGGCAGTGGTGGAAAAACAATTCCAGACCGAAGGAATTACTATTCATCATAATACTCGTGCTGAAAAAGTAGAACTAATTGATGGCAAAAAAGTAATTACAGCAGCAGATCATCAAATTAGCGTAGATGAGATTTTGGTTTCTACAGGCAGAAGTCCTAATGTAGAATCTCTCAATCTAGAAGCGGCTGAAGTAGATTACGACAGACAGGGAGTAAAAGTTAATCAAAAGTTGCAAACCAGTAATTCTAGAATTTATGCCTGTGGAGATGTAATTGGTGGCTATCAATTTACTCATGTTGCTTCTCATGAAGCCAGTGTGGTGATCAAAAATGCCTTAATTCTGCCCATAAGTAAAGTAGACTATCGAGTGATTCCCTGGGCAACTTTTACAGATCCAGAATTAGCTAGAGTGGGATTAACAGAAGAACAAGCGATAAAGCGCTATGGTAAAGATGTATACGTTCTCAAACAAGACTTTAGTGATGTAGATCGCGCCCAAGCAGAAGCCGCTACTATAGGATTTGGTAAGATTATTACTCGTGGTAACGGCGAAATTTTAGGTGCCCATTTAGTAGGCAGTAGCGCTGGGGAATTAATACACGAAATTGTCTTAGCTATGTCTCAAGGTCTCAAGGTTTCCGCTTTGTCTGGTATTCATATTTATCCTACTCTATCGGAGGTGAATAGTAAGGCGGCTTTGAGTCTCACTAAGGAAAAATACGCTCAAAATCATCGCCTACAAGGCTTACTTAAGAAATTCTTCAGTTGGCGTCGTAGTTGGGGAATTTAGTTTATTTGACTTTCAAGTTAGAGACATTCTTAAACCAACCTCGTCGCCAAAAGAAATAAACGAGAAAACAGGCGATCGCCAACATCACTAATAGACAGACAAAATAACTCCACCGCCAGGTTAATTCTGGCATATACTCAAAGTTCATGCCGTAAACTCCCGCAATAAAAGTCAAGGGAATAAAAATGGTCGAAATTACCGTTAGTATCTTCATAATTTCGTTCATCTTGTTGCTCACTACTGACATATATACATCTAGTAAACTGGCAACTAACTCTCTATAAATCTCAATAATATCGATAATTTCTATAATGTGATCGTAACAATCCCGGAGATATACTTGTACTTCTTTACTAAAAAGAGGGTTTTCGTCTCTGAGTAGACTATATAGCGCATTGCGCTGAGGCCAAATTGCACGTCGCAATGCCAATAATTGTCTTTTGGTTTTATACATAGACTTAAGTGTCTCTCCGCCAGGATTTTTGAGAACTTCTGCTTCTATTTCTTCTATTTGATCTTCACAGGCTTCTAAAACGGGGAAATAACCATCAATAATTGCATCCCACAGAGCATAAGTTAAATATCCTACATCTTGGTCACGAATACTACCTTTACCATAGCGAATGCGATTACGTACATGTTCAAAACAATCTTTGTTAGACTCTTCTTGTACTGTAAGTAAATAGTTTTTTCCTAGGACAAAACTAACTTGTTCAATCCAAAATCCTTTTCCTTTGCGCTTAGGTAACACCATTTGAGTAATAATCAAGATTTGATTATTATAATCTTCTACCTTGGGACGTTGGGGTACATTAACTAAATCTTCTAATAATAGGGGGTGTAAATTAAAAATTTTGGCTATTTCTCGCCATTGTGTCTCATTCCCTAATCCTGCAATATCGAACCAAGAGACTGATTCTTTTTCTAAATATGGTATACAAGCTTCTGGCATTAGATTATTAACTCTAATTGCTTTTTGAGGTGTATAATCTATAAGAGTAATTTCGGGAGGTTGAGCATCAGCTTCAATACTTAAAGTTCCTGGTAAAGAACCTGGATCATCATAGAAGTAGTCAAATAAGTCCTCTTGTTCTTGAGATTCACTTAAGTTATTTTCAGATTTAGTCTCTATCCATTCTGTGTTTGTCACCTACTTAGCTTCTCCTGTACTAATTAGCTGATTTATTTATTACTTTTGAACCTAATCATAACTCAGATCTTGCATCTTTACCTAATGTTACTGGTGGATGAATAATGAGTAATGAGTTTTGAAGTAATGAGTTTTGAAGTAAGGAAGTAATGAGTAAGGAAGTAAGGAAGTAATGAGTAAGGAAGTAAGGAAGTAATGAGTAAGGAAGTAATTAGTAATGAGTAAGGAAGTAATTAGTAATGAGTAAGGAAGTAATTAGTAATGAGTA
>NZ_JALKVM010000058.1:0-3772 GCF_057440575.1 Johannesbaptistia floridana | reverse complement strand
CTGTGGCGGCCTGCAATTATCGAGCACTGGGACTGCAATCATAACCACTTTGGGACAGGATTAATTGCAACTATAAATAGTCTCTGGGACAGGATTAACTGCAACTGAGACAGAATTAATTGCAACTGGGACTGCAATCATAAACTGGGACAGAATTAACTGCAACTAAAAAAGTAAAGAAAACCTACCTTTTCTTTACTAGAGCTTGATTCAAAATCTCTTCACGTAAAATCAAGCTTTTTAGGGGCAAAAAACTGAGTAAAGTTATCAAAGTTAAGATATAATCAATTTATCAAGTTTATTTACTTCAACTAATCAAGTGCTAATAGGCTACGCTCGTGTTTCTACTGACGACCAAAATCTAGACCTGCAACGTGATGCTTTGCAGAAAGAAGGTTGTACCAAAATTTATGAAGATCATATCAGTGGAGCAAAAACAGCTAGACCAGGTTTACAGAAAGCAATGTCAGTAGCCCAAGCAGGAGATATAATAGTAGTATGGCGATTAGACCGATTAGGGCGATCGCTCAAAGATTTAATAGGAATTGTCGAAGACTTAGAAAAACGGAGTATAGAACTTCATAGTATTCAAGAATCTCTAGCCACTCATACCAATGAAGGTAAACTAATTTTTCACCTATTTGGAGCATTAGCAGAATTTGAGAGGAATTTAATCAGAGAAAGAACCCATGCCGGATTAAAAGCAGCCCGTGCTAGGGGTCGTTTAGGAGGAAGACCAAAAGCCTTAGACCCATCAAAGCGTCAATTAGCCGTAAAACTTTACAGCGAAAAACAGTACACAATCGACGAAATCTGTCAGATGATGGGAATTTCTAAGCCAACTCTCTATAGCTACATAGAAGAGGTCAATAAAGCTCAATGAAACGGAAGCAAATTCCCCCAGAAGCCATAATCTCTTTACGACAACGCTTAGAAAACCTGCCTCCAAGAGCTAGTGAAAGACGAAAACTCATTGAAGAAATAGCCATGACCTATGGGGTTTCTAAAGATACAGTTTATCGCTCCCTAAGAGAAAGAGCCAAACCCAAAAGTATCCATCGAAATGACCGAGGCAAATCCCGAAAAATCAGCCGAGTAGAGATGGAAAAATACTGCGAAATTATTGCCGCCATGAAAGTCCGTAGTCTCAACAAGAAAAAACGCCACCTATCTACAGCAAGAGCCATAGAAATCTTAGAAACTGAAGGAATGGAAACCCCCAGCGGTCTTCTCAAGCTCACTCCAGGACTGCTTAATAAGAGTACCGTCAATCATTACCTCAAAACTTGGGATTATGACCTTGAGTCCATAACACAACCTACTCCTGCTGTTCGGTTTCAAGCCACTTATAGTAACGAATGTTGGCAATTTGACCTAAGTCCTTCAGACCTAAAATACCTAAAAAATCCCTCTTGGGTGCAACCAGGGCGAGGTAACCCTCAACTAATGCTTTATAGCGTTGTCGATGACCGCAGTGGTCTTTGTTATCAAGAGTACCACTGCGTTTATGGAGAGGATGTTGAAGCGGCCCTACGCTTTCTTTTTAACGCTATGACTGAAAAGAGTATGGAAGGGTTTACCTTTTATGGCATTCCCGCCATGATGTACATGGATAACGGTCCCATTGCTAAAAGCCGCATTTTTCAGACCGTAATGGAATATTTAGGAGTCAAAATAGTTACCCACCTCCCCAATAGTAAGGATAAGCGAAGAAATACAGCTAGATCCAAAGGAAAAGTAGAAAGAGCGTTTCGTACTGTAAAAGAAGCTCACGAAACCCTCTACCATTTTCACGAACCAGAAACGGAAGCAGAAGCCAATACTTGGCTACATCAATACCTGATTCACTATAATAACCAAGGACATCGCCACGAAGAACATTCAAGACTTGAAGATTGGTTATTAAATACCCCTCCAGAAGGGATTAGACAGATGTGTAGCTGGGAACGTTTCTGTACCTTTGCTCGCGAACCAGAACGTCGTAAAGTAGGAGGCGATGCTCGCGTAACTATAGAAGGGGTGGCTTATGAAGTAAATCCAGATTTAGCTGGAGAAACCGTAACACTTTTATGGGGACTATTTGATAATGAACTGTATGTAGATAATGAAGGACAAAAATATGGTCCCTATTTTCCTGTTAGCGGTCCTATTCCACTACATCGTTATCGTACCCACAGAAAAACCAAGAAAGATAAAAAAGCCGAAAGAATTGAAAAATTAGCCCAAGAATTAGGACTACCTCTTTCTAGCTTGCCTAACTCTAAAGAATTTAAAGTTTTGACATCTCAACTATCAAAACGTCCTAACTTAATTCCTTTTAATGACCCGGACCCATATCAAGAATTTACCTATCCTAGTACTTTAGATGCTAAAAGAGCCATAGCAGATTATCTAAATAAACCTCTAGCGAAACTTAACCAAGAACAGATGACTTTTATCAATGAACTGTTAGCTAAAACCTTAAATAAGAAAGAAATTATTGATTCAGTAAAAGAGTATTTTCATTCTCAGGAGAAAAATCATGCTGATTGAAGTAATGAGAGAATATAATTTAGCTAAAGAATTTAGAAAAACTGGCTATTATGAAACGCCTCAGCAACAACAATTATTTGAAGAATTAAAAGTAGCAATAGCTAATGGAATGTTAGTAGCCTTAACAGGAATAGTAGGATGTGGAAAAACTGTCACTCTTAAACAGTTACAAAACACCTTAAACCAAGAAGGAACAATCTTAGTCTCAAAATCTTTAGCAGTAGAAAAACAAAAAACTAATTTAACTACTTTAATTTCGGCTTTATTTTATGATTTATCCAATGATAAGAAACTAAAGATTCCCTCTCAAGGAGAAAAAAGAGAAAGACAACTAAGAGATTTAATTTGTAAAGGAAGAAAACCTATAGCTTTATTTATAGATGAAGCCCATGATTTATCCACAACTACCTTAACTGGACTTAAGAGACTAATTGAAGTAGTAGATGATGGTGGCGGTACATTATCAGTTTTATTAGTGGGACATCCCAAACTCAGGAATGATTTAAGAAAACCTACAATGGAAGAAATTGGTTATCGTACAGCTAATTTTTCACTGGATGGTTTAATCGGTTCTCAAAAAAAATATATTGAATGGTTATTTAGTCAATGTATGGAGCCTAATAAAGAATGGGTTGAAATAATTACGGTTGAAGCGGTAGATTTACTGTCGTCTAAATTAAGAACACCTTTACAGATTGAGCAACATTTATCCCTAGCTTTTGAAGAAGCTTATAAAGCAGGAGAAAAACCTGTAACAGATGAATTGATTACGTCTATTCTCTCCAGACAAATTGATGATTTAGAACCA
Organism: Johannesbaptistia floridana; assembly: GCF_057440575.1. NCBI lineage: Bacteria > Bacillati > Cyanobacteriota > Cyanophyceae > Chroococcales > Cyanothrichaceae > Johannesbaptistia > Johannesbaptistia floridana. The sequence continues at coordinate 432 of NZ_JALKVM010000058.1, read as the reverse complement.
ACTTTGACCAGACATGGTTACAATGTCAAAAATTTAGCAGAACAATTTAATACTAAACCTGCGGAAATTCGATTATTATTCAAAGGCCAATTAGATGCAGGTCGTTCTCAAGATTTAAGAGAACAGATGTTGGCGGCAGGCTTACCTATTTAAACCTATTGTATTTGCAAAGTAACAAACATAAAACTAAGCAATTTTGACTACTAAATTTTTTTCAAAAAACTCAGTTAATTTTTCAAAGTAAATATATTGGGGTACACAATAAGTTTCTTTACCAAGATAAGAACAACAAAGCTGAGATGACAGTAAATGTATATAATCAAAGCAGAGTAATAGTTTCACCTTATTTGCAGTTAATTCTGTCCGAAATTATGATTGCAGTCTCAGTTGCAATTAATTCTGTCTCAGTTGCAGTTAATTCTGTCCCAGAGG
>NZ_JALKVM010000057.1:0-28296 GCF_057440575.1 Johannesbaptistia floridana | reverse complement strand
ATTCTTAATTCTTAATTCTTAATTCTTAATTCTTAATTCTTAATTCTTAATTCTTCTGGCGATCGCCCGCGCTATCATTGCTGAAGCCATAGCCATTTGCCAAACAAAACAACCATCTGCACGGATAATTATCCATGCTGATTTGAGAGACAAAATAGTTTGTAGGTTGGGTTGAGGCACGAAACCCAACACTCTGACTGGTTGTGGTTGAGTAATGAGTTTTGAAGTAATGAGTTTTGAGTTTTGAGTTTTGAAGTAAGGAGTAAGGAGTAAGGAGTAAGGAGTTTTGAAGTGAAAGAAGTCTTGAAGTAATGAGTTAAAGAATTAATGCTAAACCCCTCTTAAGGTATTATTCAGAGCAAAGCATCGAATTAATGATTTAGAGATATTAACTAGCTAAAGTTTGTATGTGGGAAATCGCCGCAGACACTGTGACTGGGAGTTGATAACCGCCTCCATGGCAAGAAAGGATCGGACATCTATATCTCTCAGCAAAATCTACCACAATTTCAGTTAATCGGCAAAAATCCTGATTAGTCCAATCTGTTATTTCATATCCACAATCATCTTTATGAGAATCATAACCAGAAAAAATAGCTATTAAATTCGGTTGCCATGGAACACTTTCTAAAGCTTCCTGAAAAGCATCAATAGCTTCATGCCCATAGTAAAATCTGCCAGTTATACCACCGTCATCTAAAATATTCACTGGAAAAGAATCTCTAATCACAGGAATATTGGAGTGCCCAACCCCTTCAGCATAATCGGTTGTTCCAACTTTCAAGTCTGAAGCTTTAGCCATATAAAGATCTACAGCGCTGTGAATACTGATACAATAAACACTATGATCGTGGCTAAAAATTTCTTGAGTTCCATCGCCATGATGAATATCCCAATCAATAATTAGGACTTTTTCTAATCCTTGGTTTTGAGCATATCTAGTAGCTGCGGCTAAAGGATTGAGTAAACAATAGCCATGTCCCCAGTTAATATGACTGTGATGTCCACCCAAGCTAAAACAGTAAGCACGTTCAACAACCCCTTTGATCATTTGGTCAATTGCTTCTAACATTCCACCCAAACCATAAAGATAGCCTGGAATACAGTATTCTAGTCCAACACATTCAATACTTAGTTCTGGTAAGGATAAGCTAATCTCATCTAATGGTTTATTAGTAGCTTTTAGATAAATCTTACGAAGATATTCAAGGCTATGAACTCTTAAATAATCAGATATCAAAGCTTTACGTAATGGTAATACTGGATAATCTACAAGAGATTTCTTAATACTTTTTCGTACTTGGTTGTAGTAATGAAAAGATTTATTGGTAAAGAAAATTTCTTTAATTGGCTTAGAAGTTGAAAAAACTTGGGAATGAAAATAAGTGGCAAGTTTCATTATTAATGTATTGAGGTTTTGATCTAAGAATACATTTATTTTAGTAATTTACTTGTTTTGTCAGCAACTTCACGTTTATTTTGTTAAAGAATACTTAATTTTTACTACAATTTTTCCCAATTTTATAAATCAAGTGTTATACATGAAGATATAATTAACAGACAATGAGGAGAGAGTATGTCCAACTTAGACTCCAATCAACCATCAAGAGGTAATAGAGTTAGTCAAACTGGTGTAAAACTAGTAATGAAGGGAATCGCTGGAAATCTTGCCCTAGCTTCTGGCGTAACGGTAACCTTGCTATTTGGGATGGTATTAGTATTAATTCTAGCGCTTCAATTTATAGTAGCGAGTGATAATCCTCATCTAGGCTTAGTCTTGTCTATTTTCATAACTCTAGTTTTTAATCTAGTAGTCTTCTTCTTATCTCCATTCATTATGGATTTAGTTCAACAATCGTTATATAACACTAAGTGGGTATCCATAGAGGAGATTCGTAGCCATAGTCGAGAAAGTGCAGAAGTTATTGAAAGAGTTTGTCGTCAAAAAAATATTAAGCACCCGAAATTGGGAATTATCCACGATCAAAATCCCACGGCTTTTACTTATGGTTCGTTACCTAGTACAGCTCGTTTAGTAGTTTCTCAGGGTTTATTTACTTATCTCGACGATGATGAAGCCGCTACAGTTTATGCCCATGAATTAGGACATATTGTTCACTGGGATTTTGCGGTAATGACTTTAGCTTCAACATTAGTACAAACTACCTATTTAATTTATGTAGCTGCTCGCAATGCTTCTCGTTTTGGAGACAAAGCCAAAGATATAGCTCAAAGTGTGGCAATAAGTGCTTATGTATTTTATCTTGTGGGTACTTATTTAGTTTTATATTTATCTCGCACCCGGGAATATTATGCAGATCATTTTTCTGCTGAAACTACAGGGAATCCTAATGGTTTATCTCGTGCCCTCGTCAAGATTGCTTATGGTATCTTAGAAGAAGGACAAAAAACTCAACAACCTAGTCGTCTCATCGAAGGCACTAGAGCATTAGGAATTTACGACCATAAAGCAGCAGTTTCTACAGGCACAGCTTATCGTATAGCTGGTGATACTCAAAAATTAGGCAAAGTATTTTTATGGGATTTATTTAATCCTTGGGGTTGGTGGATGGAGTTAAACTCAACTCATCCTTTAACAGGTAAAAGAGTTCGCGCTCTAACTACTTATGCGGAACAAATGGGCTTAAATACAGAGTTCAACATGAGCTCAGTCATCCGAGAAGGTAATCAGTTAAGCAAAGGTAAACTTTATGGTAATTTCTTGTGGGATATTGTCATATATAACCTCCAAGTGATTGCTATTATAGTTAGTCTAGTATTCAGCTTATTTATACTAGATTTAGCACAGCACCCTGCTATGGTTCTAGCTATTCCTCTTTTAGCTTTTGGAGTAGCAACTTGGTATCGAACTTTGGTGATGTATCCTCGTTTTCAAAATGCTCCTGCTGAAGATATATTTACCCTAATGTGTAATCCCTATGCTAGTCCTTTGCGGGGTAAACCAGTCCAATTGCAAGGTAAATTAATCGGTAGAGGTGATGCCGGTTATAGATTTGGCTCAGACTTAAAATTACAAGACAAAACGGGTATGATTTTTGCTCGCTATTCCTCACGTTTTGGCGCTTTAGGTAATTTCCTGTTTGGCTGTAAACAAGTTAACAATCTGATTAGCAATGAAGTTGAAACTGTCGGCTGGTTTCGTCGTGGCATTATGCCTTGGTTAGATTTAGTTTCTTTACGTAATTCTCAGGTTAAAGTAAATAGTTATCATCGTTTCTGGTCCTTTACCGTTTCAGGAGTAGCGATCGCCTTCGGTTTTTGGCTGATAATCATGCTTTAGATAGAAATCTCATAGTTAAAAATTAAATGCAAGATTTTCAGGCTTATTTTCTGACAAATCTTGCCTTTTTCGGTTTTATTAACCCTGATTTTTCTTAATCTTTACTCATAACTCATTACTCTTTTATTAACTAATATTTTCTCCTGATTAAGCCAACTGAACCGTTATTTATTCTTGTATCTTAAGAGAGTGATTGCTTACAGTTAAATCCTAATTTGGTTAAACAGAAATTAATCTTGATAAAATCTCTGCTCCCATCGCTGATGATTTAATTTAGCACTCTTAACAACATCAGAACTCATAATCAAACGATTAACTAACCAATTAACTAGTGACATAGGAAAAGCTAACGGCCTCGCAATATCTAAAAACAAAACAGCGCGGTATTCATCACTCTTATTCCAAGCCTCGTGTAAAAAAGTATCATCAAAAATTAAACTTTTGCCCTCTTCCCAGTAGGCAACTTGATTATTGATCCTAATTTTACAACTCAACTTATCTTGGGGTACTTTTAAACCTAAATGATAACGAATTAAACCCTTATGCTTGCCGCGATGTTCGGGTATATGTTTTCCGGGAGCTAGTATAGAAAAAAAAGCTACTTTTAATCCAGGTATCTCCTGCAAAAGTTTAGTAGTTTCTGGACAAAGTTCACAGTTTTTCACAGCTTTGTAACCAAAAGCAAAGAAAAAATAAGTTTTCCACAAGTCATCATTGGCGATCGCATATTGTCTTTCAGAAATATCTTGATAATTCGGTAACTTATCAACTAAATCTAAAACATTATCCAATTCTTTACGAATAACTAACCAATTTTTCTCTAGCTTTTCTACCCAAGGAAAAACCGAACTATCAAAAAACGCACTATCACCGATTAAAGAATATTTAGCAACTAACCTCTCTAACCAGGAATCCTGAACAACTAACTTTTCTAAATTTTTAACTACAATATTCATAACCATACGCAAAAATCATTAAAGTTTTTGTATAAATTGTTTAAATTTTTCTTCGGTATTTTTAGCAAAAATAACACTTAAACTTTCCCCAAATATATGAGGAATTGCTAATATAGTTCCTAAGTGTACGCGCCATTGACTCCAACAAGTTATCGATCTCAAAAATGGTGAAACTAGCCACCACCGATTAATCGAACATACTGGTTGATTTCCCAAAAGTTTAACCTCATGCCACCAGCCCGCAGGAATATAGAGAATTTCCCCTTGACGCAAAGTCACTTCATATTTATATAACTTTGCGGTGGTAAAATTAGGGAATTTTTCTAAATCTGGACTATCTAAACACAATTTACTATGATTACAGCGTATTTTTTGCCCAAAACGTAGATGATTAAATACCGACAAAGGATAAAGATTATATAGTTGAGAGGGGGGAAACAGAATAACTTGTTTTTCTCCTGATAGCTGCATCAAAGTTCCATCAAAAGGATCATAATGTAAAGCAGTTGTATGTCCTCCCCTCCCTAACCACAAGTTAAACCCAGTTACTGAGTTTTCTAAGCCTATTTGTGTTTCAGCATTTTTCAAAATAGGAGAATCAGCCAAAACAGTATTTTTTAGACTGCATTTACCCAAATATATCCCCGAGTTACTCCCCTCAGGTTGGCGTAAAAGCTTAGCATATTGATTTAGAGTCATATTTTGGAATCTTACTCCACTACCAACACCAGAATAGTTATTTTGTTGATAAATTCTTACGGGAAAAATCTCATTACCAATATTGGCGCATAAATAATCTAAATCCCACTCTGGCAAATCAACTAATAAACCTGTAATAATCACTGGTTTACTTTGTTGTTGATAATCAGTAGAAAACAGTTCTGGTGTTAGTTTGTTTCCTGGAATTCTGGGTATAGTTTTATCTTTCATAAATTACAACTTCACCTCTTCAATAACTTCAAGACCGCTTAAATATTGACGGTCTTGATTAAGATTAAGGATTTTTAACTGAGACTCAGGCATTCCTTGTTTAATCAGTTTTTCACCTAATTTAGCAAAGCTTCCCGGTGCTAGAATACGTAAACGAGGGGGTGGAATTGTAGATTGTCGTTCTATCTCATAACAAGTATTTAACTTTTGTAAGTTTAAATCAAATTCTTGTATAAAGTCTTCTGGTTGAGGTAAATTAGCATTACTTGACAGTTCGATATTTAAAATATAAGCCGGGGGAATATCCACTTCTGAAAGAGTTAGACAAAAATTTTCTAAGGATACATGGAATTTCTTTTGTAAATCTTGCACGGCTTGGATAACATGAGCGTCCGTTGTTTTTTCCGTGGTTGAAGTTAAAACACCACTGGCGCGATGTAAAAAGGTAATCATAGGGGTTTGATGATAAAAACCGAGAACTTTAATCACATCCCCAATATCGTAGCGATATAAGCCTGTATAGTTACTAACTAGAATTCGATACTCTTGTCCTATTTTTACTTCCTCAGGTAGTAGAGTTTGAGGATTTTCTTTGTGCCATTCATCAGAGGGGATAAACTCAAAAAAGTTAGTATTTATAGCTAATATACTGCCATCTTGGTCGAAATCCGGGTAAATACTAAAAACGGCCTCTGCTGCTGCATAAATACCTCCAAAAACCGGAGTTTTACCAAAGTAACTGAGAAATTTGTCTAAATAAAAATTAGAAGGTACTCCTCTAGCGGTGGCAATACAGGCTAAATTAGGCCAGACTAATTCTGGAGTCAAATATCCATAAGTTTGGTATATTACTGCTAATTCCCCTGCTCTTTCGGGATTAGCTGGCAATTTTTTAGTTAGTTGTTGGCGTAGTTGTGGTTCTATGTTTAACCAAGAGGCTATTTCTCCTGCCTGTAAATCTGCAATTAATTCTGAGGCATATTCTTCTAAGTATTTCGCCATGGTAAGGGCAATAACTGGATAATTAGCCCCAATTAAACTAAGATCTGAGTTTCTCAGAGCAAATAACAGACAAACATAATTGCGGGCTACCACATCTTTGATTCTCAAGACATCAAAGGGATGTACAAAAATACGTTTTTGCCAAAAATTACTATACAATAAATCTCCAGTGCTTACAGGACCATAAGGTATACCTTGTGGAGTATGACCAAATACTTGTAGAGAACTGGTTAATAAACTTTTGCTGGGATTAATAGTTAGGTTTTTAGCCCTTGCTGCTTCTAGGAGAAAGCCAAAACCAATAATCTTGTTTATTTCTTTACTTTTGCGGGAAGTTTTGGTGACAGGAATAATTTTTTGTTTGCCCGTTGTGCCACTGGTAAAATTAAAGTAAATTGGGGCTTCTGGTGTTAAAAGATTCGGCTCTCCTTCTACCATTCTTTGGATATATGATTGATAATCCTTATAACTATGTATTGGTATTTGACTGCGAAATTCCTCAACTGTTTTGATCCCTTCTAAGTTGAGTGTTTTCCCTAATTCTGTGTTTTTATAGGTAGCAATCAACCTCTGTAAAAAATCTCTTTGGGTGACTTCTATATTTTGAGTTTGACGCTTAAATTTTTTAAGACTACCTTGAGTCAATGCGGTTAAAAGAGATGTTAAAATTTTGCTCATAGAAAATTAACCTAAAATTGTAAGTAGTGCATTAACTGGGTAATCTGTTGATTATCTAAATTTAAGCGTTGTTTTAGGGAAGCTAAACTGCGGTAGTGACCATTTTCTTGACGATTAGTAAAAATCATAGTAGCTAAATTAGTATCTATTACTGGTATTTCTAACAACTGCTCTAAGGATGCGGTATTAGGGTTTACTCTCATAGGCATAATGATACTATCGAAGTCATAGTAGCAAAATTCCAGCACAGGCTCCCAGATTTTTACTTGAGTGAGAGATACAGACAAAGCTGCTGCCAAATCTTCTAGAGAGAGAATAATCACCCCCATACTAATTAATTCTACTAGGGATTGGGCTTGACGGATAGAAATACCTGGTAAACGTAACCAATCATCTACAGTAGCACGATTAACATCAATTTTTACTCCTAATTCTGCGGCTATAGCAATTTCTGTGGGAGAGTTTAAACGCTGATGGGGATTTTGTTGCAGTTTTGCCCACAAGAGTTGACGAGTTTGAGAGATATTCACTTGCTCTATGTATTTTAAATTTGTTCTAGCAGTTGACGACGTTTTTGTTCAAATTCACCTTCGGAAATTAAACCCTCTGCTCGCAGTTGGTCTAATTCTCGCATAGTTTGGGCGATCGCTCCGGGTGCTTTATGATGAGAATCAGCAGAAAAATAAACGATTGGAGCAGTATTGGGAGCAATATTATTAAAATAACTATCCTCTTGAACAAAATACCAAACCGCATCAATAGCTGAAGCAATGCGAGGAATTGGGGTAGAAAACAAGAGAAAATAAACTAGGCCCCAAACTGGCTGTCCTAAGTATATTTTCTGTAAACCAGCTATAGGGGTAATTGTCCCCAACAATGCCAAAACAATAGCTACACTCTTTTGTTTAGGTTGATTCAACCACCAAGATTTTAACCACATCACCACTATTTCTCTGATTATCAAACAATTCAATTAATATCATAAGTCAACTTGAGGAAATTTTGCTGAGGGAGGAGTATTGAGATGGAGCAGAGCAAAAAAATAGGGTTTTCCGTATTGTGGAGAATTGTGTTAGTCTTGCTAAAATGAAACATATAGTGTAAAAGAAAAAAACAAAAGCCATGGGATTTTTTGATTCTGAGATTGTTCAACAAGAAGCTAAAAACTTATTCCAAGAGTATCAAACACTCATGGAGCTTGGAGGGGAGTATGGTAAATTTGACCGAGAAGGCAAAAAAATCTTCATTGACAAGATGGAAAGTTTAATGGAACGCTATCAAATATTTATGAAGCGCTTTGAACTTTCCGAAGATTTTATGGCCCAAATGACTGTAGAACAGTTAAAAACCCAGTTAAACCAGTTTGGGATGACTCCAGATTTGATGTTTAAACAAATGCAAACAACTTTGGAGAAAATGAAATCTCAAATCGAATCATGAACTAGATATTTTATATAATTAAAGTCTATGTCTGGAAATATTTTAGTTTTCAGGAGGAGAGAATTGACTGGGATCAGGAAATTCTTCGACGGGTTCATCTTTGAGGGCATTGAGCATAAATTCTCGCCATATAGGCGCTGCGTGTTCACCCCCAGTAATATTCTCACCCAATGATTCAAATTCATCATTACCTATCCAAACTGCTGTCGCTAATTGGGGAACGTAACCCACAAACCAAATATCTCTTTCTGAGCTAGTTGTGCCCGTTTTACCAGCCACAGGACGTCCAAGCTGTGCTTGGATTCCAGTACCTTCACTAATTACCAATTCCAGCATGGAAGTTAAGGTAGCAGTAGCCCAAGGGTCTAAAACTAGTGTTGGTTTAGGTGTGTTGTCTAGCAGCACTTCACCCTGAGTATTAGTTATTCTTAAAATAGTGGTGGTATCAGAATGCCACCCATTACTAGCAAAAGTAGCATAAGCCCCAGCCATTTCTAAAGGTGTAACACTCATAGAACCCAAAGGTAAAGAAGTAATGGGAATTAACTTACTTTCTACGCCAAGAGTCTCAGTTACTTCTATAACTTTTTCTAACAGGATTGTCCCCTCAGGATCTAGTTGAAACTGTCCTAATTTTACCGCAGGAATATTCCGAGATAGTTTTAAAGCCTCCTCTACAGGAATTTCTCCTAAAAAAGTTTCGTCATAATTTTTCGGTTCATAGGGACCGTCAATTTCTTGATAGATTACTTCACTATCATCAATTATTGAACCTGGTGCAATTTGACCCGTGGCTAAAGCCGTATAGAAAACAAAAGGCTTAAAAGAAGAACCTGGTTGACGGTTTGCTTGTACAGCACGATTAAATTGACTATCTTTGTAGCTAACTCCTCCTACCATTGCTTTAACAAAGTGAGTACGAGGATCTACTGCTACTAAAGCTATTTGATCTGCATTAACTCCTCGATCCCTTAGCCTTTGTAAAGAATTACTTACTAAAACTTGGGCCATTTGCTGAAATTCATAGTCAATGGTGGTTTGGATATATAAACCTCCCTGTTCAATCTGTTCTGGAGTGAGGTATTTTTTCAGTTCTTTGTCCACATAATCGGTAACATAAGGTAACTTACTACTACTCCAAGCAGTAGGTTTTGCTACCCATAAAGGTTCTTGGAAAGCTGTTTCTTCTTCTTCCACTGTGATCCAACCTAATTGCCGCATTCTTCTAAGTACGACCTTTTGTCTGTTTTTTGTAGCTTGATAGTCAATAAAAGGGCTATACCTCTCGGGGGCTTGAATTAATCCGGCCATCATTGATGCTTCGGCTAAATTTAACTCAGAGGCAGATTTCCCAAAATAAGTTTCTGCGGCAGTTTGCACACCATAATTATTATGACCCCAATAAATATTATTTAAATAAATCTCTAAGAGCTTATCTTTACTATAAACTTGTTCTAGGCGTAATGCTAAAATGGCTTCTGGTAATTTACGATTGAAGCTTCTTTCTTGGGAGAGAAACAGATTTTTGACTAACTGCATGGGAATTGTAGAAGCTCCTTCAACTACTTGTCCTTCTTGCCAATTAGCTCTAAAAGCACGAAGAACACTATTAGGATTAATTCCTCGATGTTGATAAAAGTGACTATCTTCAATGGCTAAAACTGCTAATTTGAGTTGAGGAGATATTTCATCCAAAGTTACTAGCTTACGATTTTCTTCCCCATGAAAAGTAGTTAAAAGTTCACCCTCGATATCGTAAATATAGCTAGTCTGTTTAGGTATATAGTTATCCAACATTCTTACATCTGGTAAATTGCGCAAGCTAATCGCCAAACCTAATAAACCACCAGCACAAATAGCACTTCCTAAAGCACTTAAACTTAAGACAGTTATTCCAGCATTTTTAGCTACACCAGAGCTAAAATCCAGAAATGGCGGTAAGAAACTTTTACGTAATTTTTGATAAATAGGGTTAGATAACATGGCCACTTTTTTCCTCACTTCCTCGCAGATATACTTCTAGTTTATTAGTTTTGTTAATCCCATCATTCATCTGGCGATTTTTAGATGGGGACTGCACAAAACGATTTAATTCAAAACTAATGTACAGGCATCTGAATTAGATACTTAGAACGAAAGATTTTTAAACTATAGCTTTGTATAGTATATCTTAGACACAAATTTTCTCTTGGCAATATTATATAGCGCTACGATCCCTAGCTTTGAGGCATTCAGGGAAAACTCAGAGCTTGCATCTTTATCTAAAGTTGCTGGTTGTGGATGAATAATCAGTCTTGAAGTCTTGAAGTAATAAGTTTTGAAGTTTTGAAGTAAGAAGTCTTGAAGTCTTGAAGTCTTGAAGTTTTGGAGTTTTGAAGTTTTGAAGTTTTGAAGTAATGAGTTGTCCACTTTCCCTCCTTGTCTACCTTGTCTTACTTTTACTACAAGCTCTTGGTAAAAAACCTACCCTTGCGGGGGTTGGGGGGAAAAGTTAGTGATAAATGTTGTTAACACTACTGCGATCGCTGCTATAAATTAGCCGCAGAAGCTGCCGCATGTTCTAAATTAGCTTGAGGATATACAATATCTGCTAATCCTAAAAAAGCCGTTTGAGCAGCAATTCCTCCTAAAGCATTACTAATGGCTAATTCTGGATAACCTCTAGCGGCACTCGTAACAGAAGTTACAATACCTGGTAAAGAAGTAGTACCACCCAAAAATAAAGCCCCCATTACCGCCTCTCCTAATCCAGTTCTCTCGGCTAAAGAATCGGCTGTTTTAGTCATTTTACTGCCGACTATGGCAATCACAAAAGCAGCAACTAGAAATATGCCGAGATTGATAATTAGAGAATTAAACATTGGTGTTTCGATTAACTTGATTTTAAAAACTTGAACTTAACCAGCCAATGCTATAATTGGTTGAGATTGGGAAGTAAAAAAAAAGTGCTTTATTTAAAAAAAATAACCTATCACCCAGCAGCTACTCCCCTGCCAATTCTCAAAGATGTGAATTTGGAGTTAGCACCTCAAAAACTAGGTTTAATTATCGGTCCTAGTGGCTCTGGCAAAACCACCCTTTTAGAAATTCTAGCAGGTTTAGCAGATCAAACCTCAGGAAAAATCTATTGGCGTGACCAAGAATTAACCTCTAGTCATCTACAACAGCTAGGAGGAATTGTCTTTCAATTTCCTGAAAGACATTTTTGCGGGAACACAATTTTAGAAGAATTACGGTTGGGGCATCCTGAGATACGCCAAGAACAAATTCAACAAGCACTAGAAGAGGTAAGCTTAACACATCTACCTCTAAATACTTCGCCAAATTCTCTCAGTGGAGGTCAACAACGCCGACTAGCTTTAGCAGTACAACTAATTCGTCAGCCGAATATTCTACTATTGGATGAGCCGACAGCAGGGTTAGATTGGTCAATGCGCAAACAATTAACTAAATTATTACAAAAATTAAAACAACACTGGACATTGTTGGTAGTAAGTCATGATGTAGGAGATTTTTTGGCGATCGCCGATTATACTTGGCAAATTAATCAAGGTGAATTAACAGAATTAGCAATAGTGAATCATGGATAAGCTACCAGATTTAAGCGCAATTTGGCAACAAACCCTCGGTTGGCAACCTAATCAGCAACAAAGAGCCAAATTACAACAACTGTATGAAGAGATTATCAAAGGTAACCGCCAACTGAATCTCACCAGAATTACTAGCCCCCGAGACTTTTGGGAGAAACATCTGTGGGATTCTTTAGCAGGAGTAGTAAGTGATTTAATTGATTGGCAACAACCTCAAGAGGTGATTGATATTGGCACGGGCGCAGGATTTCCTGGATTACCCATCGCGATCGCTTTTCCTCATTGGCAGGTAACTCTTTTAGATTCCACCCGCAAAAAGGTTGCTTTTTTGGAGAATCTCTATACAGAATTAAATTTAACGAACATTCAAACTATTTCCTGTAGAGCTGAACAGTTACAAAAAGAATCCAGTCATTTAAATCATTATGATATAGCTTTAGTTAGAGCTGTAGGTCCAGCCACAGTCTGTGCTCAATACGCTTTACCACTAATTAAAATCGGAGGAAGTGGAATTCTATATAGAGGTCATTGGTCTCAATTAGAAAATAATCAATTAATTGAAGCTATCAAGCCTCAAAAAGCAGAAATTTCTCAAATAAAAGAACTAACTACACCTTTGAGTCAAAGTGTGAGACACTATTTATATTTGACCAAGTATTAAAAATTTATATATCTATCGTCCCAGATTTGGCAGATTATGTTAGTTTAATGAATAAAGATATATATAGATTCGGTAGCAGTGTTTGTTTTACATTTTTGCGCACGCTTGTTTCCGATCTCTAAGATCTTAATTATTCTTTAGCTTGGAGACAAGATATGTCGATTTACGTTGGAAACCTATCATACGACGTTACTCAAGAGGACCTTAAACAAGTATTCGCAGACTACGGTAACGTCAAAAGAGTTTATTTACCTACAGATGCCGAAACCGGAAGAATGCGAGGTTTTGGTTTTGTAGAAATGGAATCAGAAGAAGAAGAAGAGTCAGCAATTGAAACTCTCAACGGAGCCCAATGGATGGGAAGAGAAATGAAAGTAAACAAAGCAAAGCCACGAGAAAATCGTAGCAACGCAGGGGGAGGTAATAACCGCAGAAATCGCCGTTGATTGAATAATAACCATAAATAAACTAAAAGCGATCGCACTACCTAGCTTCTACTCTCATGTATTAAGCTAGGTGGCTACATCGCTAGTCGATACCGATGATAGCTTTAATATATTGTATTGAGTGTCAAAAAGATGTAGAAGCGCGTCTAACTAGAGGGGAAGAGGTTTATAATCACAGAATAGATTTACATTCCCTACCCTTTTGGATTTGTGACGACTGTAAAAATTTTGTTGGTTGTCATCATCAAACAAAAAATTCTATTCGTCCACTTGGTTGTATACCCAATGCTGAAATGAAAAATGCCAGAAAGCATATTCATCTTCTTCTAGATCCAATTTGGAAATCTGGGCTAATGAAACGAAAGCAGGTGTATAGTTTTGTCTCGAAACAGATAGGCAGGGAATATCATACAGCAGAATTACGTACTATCGAAGAAGCAAGAAATGTTTATCGTATTTTACTCAAACTTAAGAAAAGTTTAGAAATCGAAACTAGTTAATTGAAATTTCCAATATAAGTTATAAAGAAGTTCTAATTAGGAAAGTAAAACAGTAGTGTACTCCAAAAATATAGATATTGCCGAATACATAGATCATGCCTTGTTGGATCCATGTGCTACACCACAACAAGTAGAAATATGTTGTGCTCAAGCAGAAGAGTATAATTTTCCAGCAGTTTGTGTCTATCCAAATGCCGTAAGACTTTCCAGAGAATTATTACAGGGAAAACAAGTAAAAGTTTGCACAGTAATTGGGTTCCCCACAGGTGCCACCACCGAAAAAACCAAATTATACGAAGCCCAAGAAGCGGTAGAAAATGGGGCAGTAGAATTAGATGTAATGATTAACTTAGGTTATCTCAAAGCAGGAAGATCTGAAGATATGTATCAGGAAATAGCGGCAATATGTAGTGAAACAGGACAAACAGTAAAAGCAATTCTAGAGACTAATTTACTGACACCAACAGAAAAACGCTTAGCAGCAGAAATCTGTATGGATGCGGGAGTTAGTTATCTTAAAACCTGTACAGGTTGGTTTGGCGGCGCCAAGCTAGAGGATGTGAAATTACTGCAAACAATTACTCAAGGTAGAATCGGAATTAAAGCCTCTGGAGGAATTAGAACTCTAGAAGCCGCCTATAGTCTGATTGAAGCCGGGGCAACTCGTTTAGGGACTTCCCGAGGCATAGACTTGATTAAACAGCGAGATGGTTTAGAATCAGCAGATAATCAAGAATGAGTCGTACCTATACAGTTACGGGAATCAATCTTCAGGGAATGCCCATCGGAGAAAACGATCGCCTCTTAACCATACTAACCCCTGAACAAGGTATAATTAGAGCAGTAGCACCGGGAGCACGCAAATATCAATCAAGATTACGGGGACGTAGTGAGTTATTTGTCGTCAACCAACTATTTTTAGCAAAAGGGCGCTCCCTGGATAAAATTACCCAAGCAGAAACTATTATCACCTTTTCTGGTTTAAGTAATAATTTAGCTAAACTAGCAAGTGGACAGTATTTAGCAGAATTAGTAACTCGTTTGGCTTTAAGCGATCAATCTCAAGAAGAAATATATCAATTACTGATAGAACATCTAACTCGTTTAGAAAAACTCCCCAATACAGTTTCAGTCTTACCTTTACTAACTCACGCAATTTTTCATATCCTAGTAATTTCTGGAATCGCACCAGTTGTTAATCGTTGCTGTATCACTCAAACTCCCCTAACACCTCCCACAGATAACAGCAATTGGCACATAGGATTTAGCTTTGAAGCTGGAGGAATAATTGGTACATCTGTCCCTTCATCCCTTAAAATAGATAATTGGATTGGAGCAATAGAGTTAAATTTGCTACAACAACTCAATGCTAAAACTTTGCCTGAATTAGTGGCAATCTTGCCACAACAGGAAACAGACTCTTCTCTAAATCAAGCCTGGGTTAGAATAGAGCGTTTATTGCGTGATTATTGTCAATACCATATAGGTCGCGTAATTCGTTCGGCTACCTTGGTGGAAACTATCTTTTAGTAAAAAAACTAAATATTTAAAAAATGTCAATTTCTTCACCAGAACAAAAAACGAAAACTACTCCGAATCCTCCTCTATCATCAGAAAAACTAAAAAGCCATATCTCTAATTTGAATCCTGGTTTAATTTCAGTTTTAACAAATCAACGATTTCTGATTCTCTGGGGAGGCCAAATCTGTTCCCAAATAGCCGATAAAATCTATTTAGTTTTAATGATCGCTATTATTACTAACTATTTTCAAAAGACAAATCAACCAATCAGTGTTTGGGTGTCAGCAATTATGGTCGCCTTTACAATTCCGGCAATCTTATTTGGATCAGTAGCTGGAGTATATGTAGATCGTTGGTCAAAAAAAACAGTACTAGTTATCTCTAATTTGGTCAGAGGTTTACTGGTTCTCAGCTTACCACCTATACTAGCTCTAGACGTTGCCTACACCAATAAATTCGGCTTACCTCTAGGATTTTGGTTTATACTCCTAATAACTTTTTTAGTATCTACATTAACCCAGTTCTTCGCACCCGCAGAACAAGCAACAATACCCCTGATTATTAAACGAGATAATTTACTCTCTGCTAATTCTATTTATATAACTACGATGATGGCAGTACTGATTATCGGCTTTGCTGTGGGAGACCCCCTATTAGAATTAGCTAATAATTTTGGCGATCGCTTGGGTTTAAACAATGATATTGGAGGGCAAATACTCGTAGGAGGAGCTTATTTACTTGCTGGATTATGTTTATTACTTCTAGTTACAGGAGAAACTCAAGCCCAGAGTAAAAAGCAAAACCCACATATTTGGCAGGATATTCAAGAAGGAATTGCTTATCTTCAGAAAAATAAGAGAGTATATAGAGCTATCATTTACTTAGTTATTTTGTTTTCGGTATTTGCTGCTTTAGCAGTTTTAGCCGTCAGATTAGCCGAAACTATCCCGGGGATGAAAGCAGAAGAATTTGGTACCTTGTTAGCCGCTTGTGGAGTTGGTTTAGGAATTAGTGCCACTTGGTTGGGAAGTCATGGACAAAAAATTTCTCGTTCTCGACTGATTTTATGGTCTTCTTTGGGTATGGCTATTTCTTTAATTGGATTATCCCTATTTACCTATTCTCTCTGGTTAGAACTACTGATGAGTGTTTTCTTGGGTGCTTTTGCTGCTTGTATCGGTATTCCCATGCAAACTACCATTCAAGCAGAAACACCCCCAGATATGAGAGGTAAAGTTTTTGGTTTACAAAATAATCTGGTTAATATTGCCCTTTCTTTGCCCTTAGCTTTAGCAGGAGTGGCAGAAACTATGTTTGGTTTAAAATCTGTACTTTTAGGCTTAGCTGGAATTGTGATGATTATTAGTTTAATTCAGCAACAAAGTTAGTATTCTCAAGTTTATAGCAATGAGCAAATAAATGTTGACAACAATGAATTTATCGCATTTTTTTAGGGAAATGATCTTAGTTACCTTAAAATCGAACTAAAATTTAAAGAGAGGGGGTGATTAGTATACCTGCTAAAGATATTTATCACGATGCTGTAAAAAACTCTTTAATTAAAGATGGTTGGCATATTACAAAAGATCCTCTTGTGCTGCAATGGGGAGGTAAAGATTTATATGTGGACTTGGGAGCAGAAAAATTAATTTCTGCTGAGAAGGGAAATCAAAAAATAGCTATAGAAATTAAAAGTTTTTTAGGGATTTCTCAAGTTAATGATTTAGAAAAAGCCGTAGGACAATATATTATTTATAGGAATGTTTTAGAAGAAGTAGAGCCAGAAAGAAAACTATATCTGGCGATCGCGCAAAAAGCTTTTAAAGATATATTTGCAGAAGCTTTTGGTGATTTAATTAAGCGGAAAAATAATTTGCTCTTAATGGTTATTCAAATAGAAAAACAGGAGATTATTCAATGGCTTCATTAGACCAATATCGACAAATAATCAAGCAAGTATTATTAGAGTATGCTCAATTACCCTATGCTTATGGTGAATTAGAAAGAAAATTAGTGATTGGAGAAGACAAAAATAATTATTTATTACTAACCGTAGGATGGCAACAAGATCAAAGAGTTCATGGTTGTTTAATTCATGTAGAAATTAATAATAATAAAGTTTGGGTTCAAAGGGATGGTACCGAAGATGGAATAACTGATGAATTAGTAGCTAAAGGTATTTCTAAACAAGATATAGTTTTAGGTTTTCATCCTCCTGAAGTTCGCCAATACACTGACTTTGCCATTGGTTAAAACTGTCAAGAAACTGTCTGTTTGTTTCTAGGAGGTAATACCCCTAGAAAAGTTGAGATTTTAAAAAATTAGAAAAAAATTGAGATTAAACAATTACTATTTGGAGTAAATTGGCGAGAACTTTGAACTTATATATAAAAGGTAAAATTGAAGTAAGCAAGTTAAAATAAATACGCTAAAACAAGCTGAATTTATATATCACTAGCTCTTTTGAAAAAATAATTACGTTTAGCGATCGCATCTAATAGTATAAATCTTTATTTACATTTCAACTTTATATTACAAATTGAACCTGCCTGAAATTTTTTCACTCTCCTGTTTATCCGAATCGCCCACTACCGATTTATTTCAGGACCCCACCATCGACAAACATCATTAATTGCTTCGGTTATTTCTCTAAGAGATTCAATTCCTCCAAATTTAATAATTGGATTCGCTAAGCTAGGAATATTTTCTAGGAAATGAGGGCGATTCAGAGTAGATAAAGCGTGAAGACTTTTTGAGAATATAGAGAAATCAGAAGAGTGTTTTAATAGCTGAGGTATTATTTTTTTCAATGCTTCATTTCGATTCCATTCTGACCCTATATCCTGAGCTAGAACTAATGTTTCTTTATTTATTTCTTCTGATAATTTTGTTACTTTTTCTGTTAATACATTGGTTTTTTTCCTTTCAGATGTGATTTTCTTGATTGTCATTAAGATTAGATCCCATAAATCCTCTCTTTTTTCTTTGATTGCTATTGTTTTTAATAGTCTTGCTTTTGAGTATGGATCTTTTATTTTTTCAGCATGGCAAAAAATCTCTTGTCTTAATTCTGGTGATGATGATTTTTCTATGACTGCTATTAAAACTTCAGCTTGATAAAATTCATAGTTAATTTCTTTAGCTTCTTCCATAATTTCTCTCATCAGTTCTTCTGAAAAATTTTTGATAATCTTTATTAAAACTTCAGCTTTATAATGTTCACTATTGATTTTTTTTGCTTCTGCTAAAATTTTTTCTTGTAAATCTAATGATAATACTAAGGGTGTTAATGTCTCTAATACCCTTGCTTTATTCATTGAACTTGTTATAGAGTTGACTATATCTAAAGCTTTTCCTATCAATTCTTTGGGTATTTTTGTCAATATTTCTACCAAAATGTCTGATTTATAATTTTCATGCTTGATTGACTGAACTAATTCTAAAACTTTTGATATGTCTTTTTCTAATAGTTTTGGTGTTATTGTCTTTAATACATTAGCTCGGTCAAACTCAGATTGTATTTCTTCTATTGCTACCAAAGCTTTTGGCATCATTTCCTCAGGTAGATTAGACAATACATAACGTAACTCAAAATCTTTATCTTCTATATTATCTATTGATTTTGCAGATTCTAAGGCTTCTTCCCAAACTTCTGGAAACTTTAATGCTATAGTTATCAATGCTCTAGTTTGATTGGGCTTAAGTTTCATAAATCTAGCTATTTTTAATACTTTTGGACAATAAACATGGGGCAACTGTAATAAGATTTGCTTTAAAGCATAAACTTGATCTCCTTCATCATTTATTTGGTGCAACTCTAATAATACTTCTTGCCAAATATCATCAAATTTTTGTGCTATTTTTGCCATTGTTATGACTCGATAATACTTATTTTCTATCGATTTAGCCATATTTAAAATTTGTGACTTATATTCTTTTGATAATTGTGGTGCGATCGCACTTAATCCAGAGCTTTTATATCTTTCATTGACTATTTGTTCATCGACTATTAGTAATGCTTTTGGGATCAAATCACCAGATAGTCTTGGGGCTATATTTGTTAAAGCTGCACTTTTATATTCTTCTGTTTTAAACGACTCAATTATGTTGAGAGATTGTGAGATTAATTCGTCTGGTAATCGCGGTGTAATTGCCTTTAAAATTTCTAATTGTGACTTTTCAGACTTAATTAACTCAGTAACCATCATTATTTTTTGTATTAGTTGTTCTGGGCATTTCTTCACTAAAAGTATCAAGATGTCCGCTTTATACCTTTCAATCTTTAGTGAAGAGACTATTTCTAGTATTTGTGGGCTCAGTTCTTTTGGTAATTCAGATAGTAAATTTTCTAAAGCTTTAGTCTGTAATTCTTCAGATTGTATGGATTTAGCAATCAATAAAATATTCGACCATTGTTCTGGTAATTTTGGGGCAAGTTTTTTTAATGTTTGAATTTGCGTTAATTCATCATCAATTTTTCTAGATATAGCCAAAGCTTCCTGAAGTAAATCCTTTTCTAATATTGGTACTATAGCTTCTATCAGATAAGCTCGTGAAGATGAATGTCTAATCTCTTCTAAAAATGCAGGTATTGATTCCTTTGATAACTTTGGTGCTATTTCTCTTAAGAATACTGCTTTAGAGTGAAATTGATTACTAAGCTTTTTAGTTATTTCCAAAGCTTTGGGAATTAGTTCTTCTGGCAGTTGTGAAGCTATAACTCTTAATAGTTCTAATTGCTCATTAAAATCTCTTACCCAAGTTGTAGCTTGTAGAGCTTGGTCCCATTTTTCTGGTAAATAAGCATCGATCATTAATAAGGCTTGAGCTTGATAATCTAATGCTTGAATCTTTCTTGCTATGGCTATAGCTTCTGACTTAAGTTCGTTTGGTAATATTTGAGCTACTAAAGATATCACAAAAAAAAGCTCTTCTTCGTTTACAATTTCGTTAATTGTTGTAAATACTTCCTGCCATACATTTGGCAAGAGAACTGCTATTCTTCCCAAAGTTATCCCTCGATATTTTTCATTTTCTATAGAACGAGCTATTTCTAAAGCCTGTGTTCTTAGCTCGTTTGACAATTGTGGTGATATCACTACCTCTAAAGCCTCCGCTTTCTCTTGTGGCCAGCTAATTAAGTTAGCGACTTCTAGGGCTTCTTTCAAACGTGCTTCTTTGAACTCATTAGCTTGTTGTGCTATTGCCTCTAAAGCATACACCTTTTCCTTTGTATCTTCTATGGATCGCGCTGTTGCTAAAGCTTCTTCTAACATTGTTGGTTCTTTTGATGTTATTGCTGCTAAAGCTTTAGCTTGATGATATTTATCACCTATGTTCTTTGATATTTCTACGGCAGAAGCAACAAGAGAATTTGGCAGTAACTTGATAATAGCTTCTAATCCTGTAGCTTGACTTAATGAATCTTTGTTTTGTTTTACATAAGCAAGTCCTTGCGCTGGTGACCAAACATTCTGTTTTATCAGCGCTTTAATCAACTCCGGTGCAAGATTAACAGCTAAACTATTTAAAGACGCTATCATCAAAGCATAACGAAACTGTAGACTAATTGATTCTGTGGGGTTTTTGTCAAAATCCTCTTCTGCTAGTTGCCAAGCTTTCGATATATCCTTGATGAAATTAGCTGTTTGACCTTGTTTCTCACATTGACTGTACCAACCGTTTGTTCCAAGGGAGTTTTCTTCTCTGAGTAATTGATGAATGGCTTCAATTTTTTCAGCTTTTTCAAAATGCCAGATTAATTGGTTATAGATATAGCCATCATCGTTTAAAGTGTGCCATAAACCATTTTTAGTTTGTTTTTGATAACGTTCTAATAATTGTTGATGGGCTTGAGCAATTGATAGTCCTAATCCTGGTAATTGCCATTCTTCATCAGGTTGAGTGGGCGATTGAAGTAGATTACGGGCTAAATCGTGTAATAGGTCATGTAAGCGATAATTGGTTCCCTCTTCACTGGAAACGCCTGGTAATAATAAGGCTTTATTTCGTAAATCGATTAAAGTTTCTTCAGCTTCATCTTCATCACATTCCCACAGAGTTGTTGCCATTTTTTGGGTAATGGTTACATCATCAGGCAATACTCCTAACCACGTGAACTTTTTTAATTCACTGGAATCTAATCCTCTTAAACTCAGATTAAAACAAGCTACTAAACTATAATTTTTTCGCTTTTCCTCACTACTTGATTGATTAGGTTTCTGTAGATCTAATTTTTCTAATTTGACAATTTCTGATTGTAAATCTGAGAGAATTTTTTGACAAGATATTCCCTTATTAATTCGAGCTGCTACTAATTCTAAAGCTAGGGGCAAGTATCCTACTGTTTTCGCTAAGTTTTCTGCTTTTCCACGGTCTTCAGGTGTTAGCTGATTAGTTAAGCATTTAGTTAATAACTCCAAAGATTGTTCTGGAGTCATGATGTCTAATTCATAACGAATTGCTCCTTTTACAGGAACTTCTCTTGTGGTGACTAAAACTTGACAGCCTTTTCCCGTAATTCTAAAATGCTCTACATCCTCAGCATTCCAAAGGTCATCAACAACTAATAGTGCTTTTTTATCTGCTAGTAAAATTCTTAATTGTAAAGTTGCTGCATATATACTAGTTGGTTTAAAGTCATAATCTCCTAATGCTTGTATCCAACAATAAAGAAAAGACAAGATATCTGGTTGTTGACCTAGGGTTGCCCAAAAAATACCGTCAGGAAAGTTTGATTTAACTTCAATATCATGAGCTAAAGCTGCGGCTAATGTAGACTTTCCAATCCCTCCTAATCCATAGATAGCAGTAATCACTAAAGTTCCATTCTTGGCTGTTTCTTGAGATAAGAGGCTTTCTTTTAATTGTTCACTCACTTCTGAACGTTCTACAAAATATGAAGGTAAAGGAGGGGCTTGATTAAAATTGTTTGGTGGAGTTCCTGGAGTTTTTTGTGTTAAATTCTGGATCTTTTTTTTACATTCAGCAATTTGCTCTTGTAGCTCAAACTTTAGGGCTGGATTAGCTGTAATTGCCTCTTGTTTCTGCAAATAGTCTAATTTCTTGTTCCACTTTTCTAGAGGATTAGAATTCATGTTCTCCTCCTGCTAATTCCTGAATTTTTCTGTGACATTCAGCGATTTGTTCTTGTAACTGGAATTTTTGGGCTGGGTCTGCCAGAATTGCCTCTTGTTTTTGTAAATAAGCTAGTTTTTTCTTCCAAATAGCGATAGCCTCAGATTTAGGTAAATCTGAAGCATTTCTAGAAAGAATTTGGTCATATTCCTTTTCAAGTGCTTCTAATTTCTTTTTAACTTCTGATAGTTGTTCTTGTAATACTTCTGCTCTGTATTCTGAATCAGCCATGTGATTTTGAGACATCCCTAGAGCCTTACGAAGTTCATTTTCATTTACTTCACAACATATTTCCAAGCAATGATTTATTGCTTGATCTCCCATCTGTTTTTGATCATTTCGAGAGTGAGTTAATCTGATGTGAGTACAATACCAGCCAATATCTGCACACATCCATTTGATATGAGAAGCCAGTCCTGAATCTAATTCATCAGAATTAATTACTTGTTCAAAATGCCAATTAAAGACTTCTTTATCTCCGTTATTGGTAAATATATTTTCCGAGATTTGAAATATATTCAATGATTGTTCATTAGCAGTCCACCATGCTGCATTCCAAGCACCCCATTTGATATTATTTAAAACATTTTCGCTTAGTCCAATTTCTTTCCCTTTTTCAAACATTCTTTGAGAATGCAGGTTAAATTCTTCTTCATTTCTTTTTAACTCATATTTATTTTGGTTCCACACTGGACGCGAATTACACGCTTGCCAAGATGCCGCCCAAGCAGTCCACAATAGTTCATAGAACAAATCCTTTTGAAATCTCGTAATCTTGGTGGGATTCAACCATGGGCTGTCCCTCTCATTACTCTGTCCAATCATCTGTTTTAAAACTTCCTCTACTTTTTGCAGTCCTATTCCTCCTGGTACTTTAGCTAAATCAATAAGTTTTATCGCTCTATCCGTTAAAGGCTTATCTTCTGAAGGGAGTAAAGACTTTTGAATCCCCAAAGAAAAAATTAACCGATTAAACAGGGTAGGAGTTAATTGCTCCAGTTTTTCTAAAAGTTCCAACTCAGTCATCACTCACCTTTCTCGCTAAGCGCTTCATGAACATACGAATTACTTGACGTTTAGTTTCTTGCTGTTGATAGCAGTATTTCTCCCTTCAGTTCAAACTCACTTTTTGGGTCTTGAATTGTTAAAGTTCTGATTGGTTCGTGAATGACTTTTATTGGCATGAATTTCAATGTAACTCATATATCGATGATACATTAACACAAATAAGTATGGCTATTTTTTCACAACAATTTTAAGACATATAGAATTGTCTCATATTTCATAACTCTTGGCTATCATTTTATACCAAATCCGGTTTTTAAAGTGTATTTATTTTTCTATCTCCTTTAAAGCACAGAAAGCCTTTCTCTCCCGTGCTCCGGTGCTCCCTGCTTCTTTATAAATACCATTTTATAATCGGATGCGCGTATTACTGGATTATCTACAAGTATTTTTAATTCATTTTGATAAGTAACCGTTTTTCGGATTAATCGGTACTCAAAATAATCAGATCATCTCGAACTTCTAACCATCCTCCTCCCGAAAAAGTAGAAGTTTTACTGCGATTCGGTGCTTCAATTAATTCCACAACTGCTTCTATTTGCTCAAAGTTAGGAGACTTAGGGAGGTGTTGTTGCAAAAATAATCTAATCACTCTGCGCTGCAAAGCTAAATGTAAAGATTTTAGCTGAGAACGTTGTAAGCTAATCTTATCAGCAGTTAATACCTGATTAATTAAATCTGCTGCTACTTGATTGAGATAATCCCCTTCGGCTTTTAATAGTTCGGAGGTTTGGGCTATTTTTAGTTCTATTTGAGGATTAAAATTATCTTTAAGATAGGGAATTAAATCATGGCGTAAACGATTCCGCGCAAATCGCGATTCTTGATTGAATTGGTCTGACCAAATCGATAGATGAAATTGTTGGCAAAAATTATAGGTTTCACTACGAGTAACTTCTAAAAGAGGACGAACAAGGGTCAGATTAGGGCTAAGCTGACGCCGCCAAGTTAAAGCCCCTAAACCATCTGCCCCAGCTCCTCGACACAAGTTATAAAAAAAAGTCTCCGCGCGATCGCTCAATGTATGTCCAGTTACCAGCAATTCAAATCCGTATTCCCCAGCAATCTCCCTGAGAACTTGATAACGCCATTCTCTCGCCGCTGCCTCTGTTTCTGGAATTGTAACTTTAGCTGTCTTCAGATAAAAGGGTAGTTGTAATTCTTGAGAGATTCTTTCTACGTGGGCAGCTATACCCTCATCTGTTGTCCAGTTGTGGTCACAATGAGCTACCCCTAAATCCCAGCCCCATTTTTCTTGTAAGTCTACCAATAACTTAACTAAACACAACGAATCTTGTCCCCCTGATACAGCTACTAAAACCCTGCTTTTTTTTGGCAGTAATTGTTGTTTACGGAGGACTTGATGGATTCTTGCGTGTAATTGAGTCCAAGTTGGGCGCGAAGACATAATTTTTAGAAAAACCAGCCGTAGGAGTGTAGCCCTTTACCTAGTAGGTTTACACCTAGGTAACAAATCCAAACCATTACAAAACCAGTAGCTGCTAAAATTGCTGGTTTTTTCCCTTGCCAGCCGCGAGTAATTCTCGCGTGGAGATAGGCGGCAAATACTAGCCAGGTAATCAAAGCCCAGGTTTCTTTTGGATCCCAACTCCAGTATGACCCCCAGGCTTCGTTAGCCCACACTGCACCGGAGATTATCCCAATTGTTAGCAAAGGAAAGCCTAAACCGATTACTCGGTAGCTAATATTATCTAGGGTATCTGCTAAGCTTAGTTTTTCTGGTGTTAAACTGATGGTGTTTTCAGTTGCTTTTACTGGGGTTAGTGTCTGTACTGCCACTCCTGAATTTGCTACATAATTATCTGTCGATATGTTTTTAAATTCATTAACAGTTTTGATGGGGGATTGACGATAACTACCAGTGCCGACAGAACTACCTCTGAGGGAAACATCTTCTCCCCGGGTAAAAATGAGAAAAGCGATCGCCACTAGGGATCCTACCATCAAAGCGGCATAACTCAACATCATGACGCTAACGTGCATCATCAACCAGTTAGATTTTAAAGCTGGTACTAGGGGTTCTGAGGCTTGCATTTCCGCAGGTAAAGAAAGAGCTGCAAAGGCCGTAATTCCCATGGCTACTGGGGTGGTGAATACTCCGACTAAACGACTGAGAGACCATTTTTCCGTGAGTAGATGTACTAAGGTAACTCCCCAAGCTAAGAAAAAGAGAGATTCATATAAATTACTAAGGGGGAAATAGCCAGCCTCTAGCCAACGGGCACCTAAGAGGGCGGCTATACACAAATTAGCGATCGCCACTAAAATAGTGCCGAGGTTATTTAACCATGATTGAGTAGGCAAAGCGGCACCTACCCAATAAACCAGCATAGACAAAAATAAAATCAAAAAAGAAGTATTGTCTAGCCAAGTTTGGAGTTTAACTAAATCTATTAACATTGTTGGGTCATGTAGTTTATTTTTACTATCAATTCTTATCTTAGTTGAACTAGGAGACTATTGGCTGAAAGAGTTTTTAGTAAATCTCATATTTACTCTTTGATCACATTTTTAGCCACGAAATCAATAATTTTAGTAGCTACATCTACTCCTGTAGCTTTTTCAATTCCCTCTAAGCCTGGAGAAGAATTAACTTCTAGGACCAAAGCCCCATGATTAGAGCGTAATAAATCCACTCCAGCTACTCTTAATCCCATAGCTTTCACCGCGCGTACTGCTGCACTTCTTTCGTCGGGAGTCAATTTCACTTTTTCTGCGTGACCACCACGATGTAAATTAGAGCGAAAATCACCTTCAGCTCCTTTTCGTTTCATAGCTGCTACAACCTTATCACCAATCACAAAACAACGTAAATCACTTCCCTGGGCTTCTTTAATGTATTCTTGTACCAAGATATTGGCATCTAAACCGCGAAAAGCTTCAATAACTGATTTAGCTGCTTGATAAGTTTCTGCCAAAACCACACCAATACCTTGAGTCCCCTCTAATAATTTAATTACCAAAGGCGCACCACCTACGCTTTCAATTAAACCATCTATATCTTCAGTGGCGTGGGCATAACCAGTCACGGGTAAGCCGATACCTTTTTGAGCGAGAAGTTGCATACAGAATAATTTATCACGAGAACGAGAGATAGCTTGAGAGTCATTAGCACTAAATACTCCCATAATTTCAAACTGCCTAACTACAGCAGTACCATAAAAAGTTCTAGAAGCGCCAATACGAGGAATGACAGCATCAAAATCTTCTAGAGGTAGACCTTTGTAATTAATAGTAGGTTGACGGGTATTGATGTTGATGTAGCAACGTAAATAATTGATTACTTGAATTTGATGTCCTCGATTAACTCCAGCTTCTTTGAGACGCCGAGTAGAGTATAAATTAGAATCTTGGGAGAGAATAGCTATTTTCATCTTTTTTTATTCACCAAAATCTGAACTACTTAACAAAAATGAACGACTAGGATCCACTAAAAAAATACCTTTTATGGCTTGACGACCTAGAAGCATGGGAAATTTCATTGAATCACGATTAGTTAAATTTAGTTTAATTAACCATTGTTTTTCAGCCAATTCTACTTTGGTTTTAATAACAGGTCGGATTTCTACTTGTCCTCCAGAATTTTTAACTTTTTTATAACCAATTAGTTCAGCAGTAGCAAAGATAGGGTCAGGAAATTTTCCGTGATGACGATCTACTTGAAAACTGACCAGATTGAGGTTATTTTCTTTAAACTCTCGAATATCAGACACATGGAGCGAGGAAGTCCTAGCACCAGTATCAATTTTAGTTTTAATATGAAAAATACCCAAATCAGGAAGGGCAAGAGTTTCTCGCCAACCAATTGTTAGTAAATTATTAATCATGGTAAGGAATGTGTCAAAATAGAAAATGAATTAGGGAAGGAGCAATTAAAATATGTTGGCATATATTCTAGCGATCGCTGTAGGTGTTAGTAGTTTAACATTATATTTAGCAGCTTTCTTGAAACCAGAAATTCATCGAAAAGATGATTTTTTATGGAGTGGCGTAGGTTTATTCTACGCTTTAGTGCTTTGGGTATGTGCCAAAAAAATTAGTGGAGCAATTTTACTAGGTCAAACGGCAGGAGTACTATTATTAGTTTGGTATGGATGGCAAACAATTAAATTGAGAAGAGCGATTGCCCATCCAGAATTAGCCGCAGAAATTGAAAAATTTTCTCTCCTAGAGTGGCTAAACAATTATAGCGTTACTAATATTTTTGCTAAGCGTCAACCTCTCAAATCTAAAGAGAGTGCCTCAAAAGATGAATCAACCTCAGCAGATTTATCCCCGGCAGCAGAAACTACCTTAGATACTCTCACCCCAGAAGCAGAATCAACCTCAGCAGATTTATCTCCGGCAGCAGAAACTACCTTAGATACTCTCACCCCAGAAGCAGAATCAACCTCAGCAGATTTATCTCCGGCAGCAGAAACTACCTTAGATACTCTCACCCCAGAAGCAGAATCAACCCCAGCAGATTTATCCCCGGCAGCAGAAACTACCTTAGATACTCTCACCCCAGAAGCAGAATCAACCTCAGCAGATTTATCCCCGGCAGCAGAAACTACCTTAGATACTCTCACCCCAGAAGCAGAATCAACCCCAGCAGATTTATCCCCGGCAGCAGAAACTACCTTAGATACTTTAACACCAGAAACGGTAGAAAATATTCTGGATACAGAGGAAGAAACGAAGAAAACCACACCTGAGTCATCAAAAACTAGAATTCAAGAATCAAATTCTTCTCAAGGTCAGGAAAAAAGTAACTTTTTTAAGAAAACGCTTAATAAAATAACTAGATTTTTTCAGAAACCTAAAGCAGAAACCACAACTTCAAGCGTTGATAATATTAATGATATCCTAGATGAAGAAAACTTTGATATCTCAGAATCTATTAAAACTGAAACAAATGAACAAGTAACTACAATTACTAACAAGGAAACACCAGCAACCGAGACTATCCCTGAGACTCCAGTAACGGCAACACCAGCAACCGAGACTATCTCTGAGACTCCAGTAACGGCAACACCAGCAACCGAGACTATCTCTGAGACTCCAGT
>NZ_JALKVM010000056.1:0-28307 GCF_057440575.1 Johannesbaptistia floridana | reverse complement strand
TTGGATGTTCAGAATTAGAAATAGAGGTATTTAGCGATCGCGCTTTAACTACCGAAACAGAAAAGGTAGCAGCAGCTTTAGCTAAAGCTGACGTATTCTTTGCTAGTTTAATTTTTGACTATGACCAGGTAATCTGGTTGAGAGAAAGAGTACAAAACATTCCTATTCGTCTAGTCTTTGAATCAGCCTTAGAATTGATGAGTCTCAATCAACTAGGTAAATTTAGTATTGGTGATAAACCCAAGGGAATGCCAAAACCCGTGAAATTTATCCTCAGTAAATTTTCTAGTGGCAAAGAAGAAGATAAACTAGCCGGATATATTAGTTTTCTCAAAACTGGTCCCAAACTCTTAAAATATGTACCAGTCAAAAAAGTTCAAGACCTCCGCAACTGGCTAATTATTTACGGCTATTGGAATGCTGGAGGTACAGAAAATTTTGCCTCCCTCTGTTGGACAATCGCTAAAGAATATCTGGGGTTAAAAGTATCTGATATACCAGGAGTAATTGAAACCCCGAATATGGGTCTACTCCACCCAGAATACCAAGGTTACTTCACCAATCCCACCGAATATTGGCAATGGTATCAAGAAAATAAATCTCATACAGGACCTAAAGTCGGGATTTTACTCTACCGTAAACATGTAATCACCAAACAAGAATATATTCCCCAACTAATTAAAGAATTTGAAACAGCAGGATTAATTCCAGTCCCTATCTTCCTCAATGGAGTAGAAGGACATGTCGCTGTAAGAGATTGGTTAACTACACCTTTTGAACAACAGCAACGACAAAGAGGTAACCAGGAAATTCTCTCTCTATCATCTGAGGCGATTTCTGTAGATGCTATAGTATCTACTATCGGATTTCCCCTAGTAGGAGGTCCCGCAGGTTCCATGGAAGCAGGGAGACAAATAGAAGTAGCTAAAAAAATTCTCGCCGCTAAGAATGTACCTTATTTTATCGCCGCACCTTTATTAATTCAAGACCTCCACTCCTGGACAAGACAAGGGATTAATGGTCTACAAGGTGTAGTTTTATATGCTTTACCTGAGTTAGATGGTGCCATTGATACAGTACCCCTAGGGGGGTTAGTAGGGGACAAAATTTATTTAATACCCGAAAGAGTCAAGCGATTGACAGGCAGAATTAAAAACTGGATTAAACTACAGCAAAAACCAGCAAAAGAGAAGAAAATCGCCCTAATTCTCTACGGATTCCCCCCCGGTTACGGCGCAACAGGTACAGCAGCTTTACTGAATGTACCGCGATCGCTTTTTTCTTTCCTCAAGGCATTAGAGGCAGCAGGTTATGATGTGGGAGAACTTCCTGAAGATGGAGAAACCCTAATTCAACAAATAAAAGCTAATGACGAATATCCCCAAGGTAAAACTGTACATGTACGTAAATTAGAAAAATGGTTAGGATATCTCTCTACTAGTAGAATTGAAAAACAG
The DNA here is from genome assembly GCF_057440575.1 of Johannesbaptistia floridana. Lineage (NCBI taxonomy): Bacteria > Bacillati > Cyanobacteriota > Cyanophyceae > Chroococcales > Cyanothrichaceae > Johannesbaptistia > Johannesbaptistia floridana. The sequence continues at coordinate 26,850 of NZ_JALKVM010000056.1, read as the reverse complement.
TGGGGAGAATTAACTAAAACTGGTTTAAAAACTCTAGGGTCAGATTTTTCTATAGGTGGAGTGCAATTGGGCAATATTTGGTTAGGAGTACAACCACCCCTAGGCATAGCGGGAGACCCCATGCGGTTGATGTTTGAAAAGGATTTAACCCCTCATCCTCAGTATGCAGCTTTTTATCAATGGTTACAGCAGGAATTCTGTGCCGATGCTATAGTTCACTTCGGAATGCACGGTACAGTAGAATGGTTACCGGGCTCCCCCTTGGGTAATACAGGGTATTCCTGGCCAGATATTCTTTTAGGAGATTTACCCAATCTCTATATATATGCAGCTAATAACCCTTCAGAATCAATCTTAGCCAAACGCCGAGGTTATGGAGTGTTAATCTCTCATAATGTGCCACCCTACGCACGCGCTGGACTATACAAGGAGTTAATCTCTTTACGGGAGTTAATCGCAGAATATCGAGAAAATCCTGAGAAGAATGACTCTCTCTATACAGTGATTTGTGAAAAAATTGTCGCCACAGGCTTAGAGTCTGACTGTCGCTTTACACCAGGAGAAGATTCTGGGATTGCTTTTACTGTCGAAAATGCCAAACTTTTTAGTAAAAAGGTAGTGAGAGAGTATTTTAATCAAGTCTATACCTATTTACAGGTATTAGAACAACGTCTATTCTCCTCCGGCTTACACTGCCTGGGAGAAGCGCCTAATCCCACAGAGTTAGAAGCTTATCTCGATGCCTATTTTAGTGAACAAGTAACAGAAGTTAGTAGAGATAGCCACAACAATTCCAAAAAGACACAACAATTATTAACAGACTATCTAGATAAACAGGCAGAAGCAACTAAAATCAAAGAATTACTCGCCCAAACCTCTGAAGAGATGACTAATTTACTACGAGGTTTAAACGGTGAATATATACCCCCGGCACCGGGAGGCGATTTACTACGCGATGGTCCAGGAGTACTACCAACCGGAAGGAATATTCATGCTTTAGACCCCTACAGGATGCCATCACCTGCCGCCTACGCTAGAGGAAGGGCGATCGCCAAACAAATTATTAAGCAGCATTTAGAAGAAAATAATAGTTATCCCGAGACAGTGGCAGTAATGTTATGGGGTTTAGACATAATTAAAACAAAAGGGGAATCTTTGGGTATTTTACTCGAATTAGTAGGGGCAGAACCAGTAAAAGAAGGAACTGGTCGTATTGTGCGCTATGAGTTAATCCCCTTAGCAGAGTTAGACCATCCCCGTATAGATGTGTTAGCGAATCTCTCGGGTATTTTTCGCGATAGCTTTGTCAATGTGATTGAATTACTAGATGATTTGTTCTCCCGCGCCGCTGCTGCTGCTGAATCACCAGAAGATAATTATATTCGTAAACATGCTATAGCTTTAGAAGCAAAGGGAGTAGAAAATGTGAGTGCGCGTCTTTTTTCTAATCCGGCTGGGGATTTTGGGTCTTTAGTCAATGACCGAATAGTAGATAGTAATTGGGAATCTGCTGGGGAATTAGCGGAGACTTGGGAAAAACGCAACTTGTATAGTTATGGGAGAAAAGATAAAGGCAAAGCTAGACCAGAGGTATTTAATCAGTTACTAGAAAAATGCGATCGCCTAGTTCAAGAAATAGATTCAGTAGAATATGGTTTAACGGATATTCAAGAATATTATGCCAATACGGGGGCTTTAAAATTAGCCGCTGAGAAACGTAGTGGCAAAAAAGTTACCGCTAGTTTAGTAGAAAGCTTCGCTAAAGATACCACCCCACGCAAGTTAGAAGAAGTTCTGCGTTTAGAGTATCGCAGTAAACTACTTAATCCAAAATGGGCAGAAGCCATGGTCAATGAGGGGTCTGGCGGTGCCTATGAAGTGTCTCAACGTTTTACCGCTTTGATTGGATGGAGTGGTACAACTGATTTTACTGATAGTTGGGTTTATGACCAAGCCGCTGATACCTACGCCTTAGATGCAGATATGGCTAATCGTCTGCGTCAAGCTAATCCAGAAGCCTTTCGTAATATCGTAGGACGTATGTTAGAAGCTAATGGCAGAGGTTTTTGGCAACCTAGTGAAGAGAAATTGGCTAAGTTACAGGAGTTGTATGAGTTGAGCGATTTAGATATTGAAGGAGTTTAGTCTAGGTTTGTAGTAGGGCTTTAGCCCTATATAGAGGATATTTTGGACCTTTAGTCCAACTACGAACTACTGCTATACTTAATTCAAAGCTAAATTAATAATTAGGTTAAAAATCGCCGTTAAAGGTTGTGCAACCCAACACATAATAGTTAGAGACAAAGGGTAAATTGTTGGGTTTCGTGCCTCAACCCAACCTACAGGCTACTTACGCCTTAGATGCAGATATGGCTAATCGTTTACGTAAAGCTAATCCAGAAGCCTTTCGTAATATCGTAGGACGTATGTTAGAAGCTAATGGCAGAGGTTTTTGGCAACCTAGTGAAGAGAAATTGGCTAAGTTACAGGAGTTGTATGAGTTGAGCGATTTAGATATTGAAGGAGTTTAGTCTAGGTTTGTAGTAGGGCTTTAGCCCTATATAGAGGATATTTTGGACCTTTAGTCCAACTACGAACTACTGCTATACTTAATTCAAAGCTAAATTAATAATTAGGTTAAAAATCGCCGTTAAAGGTTGTGCAACCCAACACATAATAGTTAGAGACAAAGGGTAAATTGTTGGGTTTCGTGCCTCAACCCAACCTACAGGCTACTTAATCCCAAATGGGCAGAAGCCATGGTCAATGAGGGGTCTGGCGGTGCCTATGAAGTGTCTCAACGTTTTACCGCTTTGATTGGATGGAGTGGTACAACTGATTTTACTGATAGTTGGGTTTATGACCAAGCCGCTGATACCTACGCCTCAATACTGCTCGGATAAGAATCAAACATATTCCTTCTGAGAAAGCAGGGAGCAGGGAGCAGGGAGCAGGGAGAGGGGTTTTTGGCTTTGTACCTAATCTCCTTTCAACCTTACTCTAATCAATAATTTTCTCTTAACCGAGCAGTATTGACCTACGCCTTAGATGCAGATATGGCTAATCGTCTACGTCAAGCTAATCCAGAAGCCTTTCGTAATATCATAGGACGTATGTTAGAAGCTAATGGTAGAGGTTTTTGGCAACCTAGTGAAGAGAAATTGGCTAAGTTACAGGAGTTGTATGAGTTGAGCGATTTAGATATTGAAGGAGTTTAGTTTGCTTAATTATAATAGTAGAAAGTCAGCTCAAACAACCATTTTTTGTACTGCTACATATAGCATTTTTCGGACTCATGAGGTAAACCTAACTCCTGCCTCCTGCCTCCTGCCTCAAAAAGATAACCTTTCTCACCAGTATGAGAATTGCTATATCAATTATTTAGAGGACAATTAGTCAATGCCTACAATTAAAATTCAAGCAGAATTATCAAAAGAAGATTTACTAACAGCAGTTCAACAGTTAAGCTTATCTGAATTAGAGGGATTTGTGCAAGATATTCTTGCCTTGAAAGCTCAACATCAAGCTCCTTCCCTGTCAAGTAGTGAAACTGAATTGTTATTAAAAATTAATCAAGGTCTGTCATCAGATATTCGAGAGCGTTATCGGCTTTTAATTCACAAAAGAAATAAGGAAACTTTAAGCGAACAAGAATATCATGAGTTACTCCAGTTAAGCGACCAAGTTGAAATTCATCAAGGAAATCGTCTAGAATTATTAGCTCAATTAGCTCAATTGCGTCAAATTTCTCTTCCTAATTTAATGAAACAACTCGGAATTAAATCTAGCATCAATGTATAAAAAATAATTATGGATAAATCAAGAAAATATGAAACAATAGCTATATAAGCTTATAATACCCAATCTGATTAATAAAATCCAGTTATTATTAAAGATAAGTTTGTAGTAGGGCTTTAGCCCTATATAGGGCTTGCTGAAAAAGTTGAAGCGAGTGATTCTGGAGGCTACACAGCTTACTTAGTGGTAGTTTCAGTCTCTAATTTTCTAAATCTGACGGCGATCGCTGGCAAAAGTGCAAGGGTTTTGAGCAATTAAATGCGATAACCTTGCACTTAAATGCAGAAAAAAAGCTCAAAACCCTTATCTGCTTTGACTTCTGGATTTATTCAGCACGCCCTATATAGAGGATATTTTGGACTAAAGTCCAACTACGAACCTCGTTTTTAACTGGGGTATATAAATCGGATGCGCGTATAAAAATAATTATGGATAGATTACAGCTCTCAGAAAAGCTAGAGAAATTGACTCCTACTCAGTTTAAGAGTCTAATTTTTAAACTAGGCATACCTATAAATTTATTACCATCTGAAAACGTACCCCAAACAGAAAGAGCGATCGCTTTAATAAGGTTAGCTGAATCATCTCAACCAGAAAGGATTAGTTTACAAAAGATAGAAGAAGCGTTAAATTTAGAGCAATCTCCCGAGATAGAGAAACCTAATCAACAGAGTCATCAGCAAGAGGGACAAACTAGAGATAGCAACCCCTTTGAATATGGACTTCCTGTCCCTCCAGAACGCTTTTATGGACGCAAAAAAGCTATTTTAGATGTAAAAAACCGTATTGGGGGAATTAGCCCTCAATGTATTAATATTGTGGGGCTGCGACGCAATGGGAAAACTTCTCTATTGCGCTATGTCAAAGAGCGTCCACAAGAATTTTTTCAACCTACACAAAAACCACTGATTGTTGATTTGGATCTAAGTAATGGTAAATTTCATACCCCAGAAGGGATTCTCGAAGGACTGAGAAGAGGTACCGAAAAGATTACAGGAATAGAACCTTGGTCAAAGGATGATAGTAAGGATCCCTTTGAGGTAGAAGATGCGTTACAAAAATTAGTAGACCAAGAATACCGTATAATTGTGATGCTTGATGAATTTGAAGCTATTAGCCGAAGACTTGAACAATTTCAGGACTGGGGGGAAGACTGGCGTTCTAAAGCTTCCGCAGGCTTATTAACTATGGTTATTTTTAGTAAACGTCCTTTGAGTGAACTGTATCAAACCCTAGGGTTAACTTCTCCCTTTGGCAATATTTTCAGTACCACTATTATTGGTGCCTTGGAAACAGAAGCTTGGCAAAGTTTGGTTAAAAAGGGATTTAATGACGAGGCATCTTTATTGTGGATTGATGATTTAGCTGGAGGGTTGCCTTTTTATGTGCAAATGGCAGCAGCAATGCTATGGCAGCATCAAGACTTGGAAAAAGCAAGAATAGAGTTTATTTTTCAAGCAAAACCAAGATTTAGAGAACTTTGGCGAGATTTAACAGAGGTTGAACGTCATGGTTTACGATATTATGCTGGTATACCAAGATTAGCGAAGCCCAGTATAGGAATTATTGATAACCTTCAGCGTCATGGTTTATTGCGTCAAGATTTTAAGTTATTTAGCAGTGCCTTTGTAGAGTTTTTAAAAGAGTCATGAGTTAGGATATAACTACATTTTCTCTCCTATTCTTTCTAAATTATTCAATTATCAACAACCTATGAATAAATTTCTGCGCGAAACTTGGGAGTTATTTTATTGGGCAATGTGTTGTCCTTCTAAGCTTCAACAACGTATGAATAAATGGTCTCCTGCTAAGGAGAAAGACGGACAAATACCCGATACCAAATTTTGGGACATTCTTCTATTTAATTTTAACTTTCGTTTTACTACTCAATATTTTCTATTATTACTATTTCTTACTCTACCTTTAACAATTAATATTGCGATTAACAATCAAATCATAGATTGGTTACAAGTACCTTGGGTTTTACTAACATCTTATGTTGCTGGTTTGTGGTTTTTACCCTTCGGATTATCTGTGTCTTTAATTTGGTGGATAGTTTATTTACAAGCACCTGACTTTTGGTTAGATAGATTAAACGAAACACTAGATATTTTACCTCCTCTATATCAAATTGCTATGGGTATTACCACAGGGACAATTATTTTAATCATTACTCATATTCTAATATTTTTGTTTATGCAAAAAAACAGACTTTTTCTATCACGAAGTATTTTTTTTATTGGTCAAACAGTTAGTATTTTACTAGGAAGTTGGTTGGCTACTGAAAATATAGTTTTTGTATTATATTTTAGTTCCATATCATTGTTATTGTCCTTTTTTATGCAAGACCAATTTCTTACTGATAATGATATTAAAATTGCAGCAGGAATTGTAACGGTATTTTTGGTAGGAGTCGTAACACCAGTAGTGGCACTATACGTAGCAGTATTGGTGATAATTTTAGTAGTATTACTGATGATATTATTTGTGGATCAAACTATAGCATCTTTTGTGGCAGTATCAATAGCAATATTAGTAGCAGGAGAAGTAGCACTAAGAGTAACCAAAGAAGTGGTTATAAAAGTGACGAGAAAGATACCAGGAGGAATAATGGGAGGAGTGACAGTACTAGTGGCAGTAGCAATAGCGGTATTATTAGCAGGAGGAATGGCAGCATTTAATAGCTTATCTTGGCGTCCAATTATCTTAGTCTGTGTTTTAGTCGCTTTGACCATTGCACCAACGCAGCAAAAAAGGCTAGGCATCATCACCGCAGCAATATTAACTTTCCTCAGCTTTGAAAATCTTCTTTTAATCTCACCTTTAACAATTCCTTTTACATTACTCGCTTATTATCGAATTTTCCCAGACTATCTGCTGTTAACACCCATTAGTCTTTTATCATCATTTCCTTTACTTGGTGGTTTTCGCCCTAATCCTATAGAAAGTTTAAAACTTCTTCCACCCTACACCACCGAGTTACTATGGCTACCTTTACCTAATCATGATCGCATTTTAATTTCTGCTTTTCGCACTGATGCTTCAGTAGCATTAGAAACCTTTCAGCAAATGCAATCTTTACCCTCACCAGGTCTCCAACAGACGATTAAACAAGCTTTGCCACAAATTATCCCTGACCAATTAATCAAAATCGAAAACTTTCGCGAATTGGTATCTATTGCTAAACCAGAACATCCTTTATTACCCTTATTAGTCCCCACTTTCTATCAATCACAAAGCGAACAAGAATATATTCAACCACAAATATCACCTCTTGTTAAAACAGAAATTGCTATCATGTTGCCGCGCTTTCAAGAGGTTGCCAGAGATGTTGAAGCTGCCTTAGAAGCTAGTAACGCAGCGTTACGGGAGCGAGGTTTAGAGCGCATTTTGAATAAGTTGGGAAGATTATTTACACAATTGCCTGGACTCGGACTTAAACCAGCTATTCAACGTTGGCAACCTGTTATCACTAGATGGCAGGAAATCATTGAACTAGAACTACAAGAACAGAAGAAACAGAGTCAAGGAGAACTATTAAACCCTTTTCAGTATGGTAATCCTATTAGTCTCAATCTAAATTACCTGTTTAAAGGTCGTCAAGCTTTCGCTGATGATATTGTCCGACGTATTCTGAATCGCGATCGCCCAACCCTCATTCTCTACGGACCTCGTCGTTTTGGCAAAACCTCTTTTTTATATAATTTACCACGGCTATTTCCTAGCGATTTATTACCTGTTTTCCTGGATATGCAAAGTGCAGCAGTTACTACCAGTGAAGCAGACTTTTGTCAGGGTTTAGTACGCGCTATTCACAAAGATAGCCGTAGCCAAGATTTAGGGTTACCTGCTCCTCCTAAGCGTAGTGATTTTCAAAAAAGTCCCTATACTGTTTTGGAAGACTGGCTGAATGAAGCTCTTGATAAACTAGGAGATAAACGACTACTACTGAACTTAGATGAATTTGAAAAAATTGGCACTGCTATCAACCAAGGGCGTATAACCCTACGACTATTTGATGAACTGCGCCACCTTATTCAACATTATGATCAATTAGCCTTTCTTTTTTCTGGTGTGAAAACTTTAGAGGAGATTGGTCCTTACTGGAGTAGTTATTTTATCGGTGTCATTCCCATAGAAATGCTTTACCTCGAACTCCACGAAGCTGAAGAATTACTACGAGATCCAGATCCAGAATTTACTCTAGGCTACGATACAGGTATTGTAGAAGAAGTTTTGCGGCTTACTCGTTGTCAACCCTATTTGTTGCAACTTCTTGGCGCAGCAATGGTAACCCAAGCAAATATCAATCACACTCAAACCGTCACCTTAGACCTTTTACAAGCTGCTATTATAGAGGCTTTAACCTATGGTGAACCCTATTTTACTAATATCTGGACAGAATTTACAGGAGATTCACAGGCTGAAATATTAGTAGGCCAACAGTTGCTATATAATCTAGCTCAAGGTAAGCAACCCAACACAGATAGAGATAAAGTTACTGAAACTGTCCTCCAGTACATGACCAGACATCATATTATTGAGCAAATAGATAATAAATATTCCTTTGAAATACCTATAGTTGAGATATGGGTGCGGGAGCGAGCGATACTTACATCTTGAAGGGAGCTTTCGGAGAGGGGGAGCAGGGGAGCAGGGGAGAAGGGGAGAGGGGGAGAAGCATTGGTCAAAAGCTTGGGGCGCGTTCCCAGTATTAGTAGGGTGTGTTAGGGCGAAGCCCGTAACGCACCATAATGAGTAACTTTGGGTAAAGATGCTTTGGTCTGAGTTTAAGGGGTTAGGATCAATTCTTTAACTCATTACTCATTACTTCAAGACTCAACCACCATCAGTAACATTTGGGTTTTGATGCAAGATGTGGGGTTAACCTGTGTACCTCAGTAGACTAAAAAACGCTATATAATACTTTGAAATCAACAATTAATTTTATTTTTGCCTAACATCAGTTATGATAATTTATACAATATTTAAGGAGATTTTCATGAAAGCAGAGTTTACTGCAATTATTGAAGCAGCAACAGAGGGAGGATTTTGGGCAATTTGTCCTGAAATACCTGGTGCCAATGGTCAAGGAGAAACAGTTGAAGAAGCCAAAGAAAGCTTAAAAAATGCAATTAAACTAATTTGTGAAGTTCGTTTAGCTAATATTCGTCGAGAACTATCTAAAGAAGCAATTGAAGAAACAATTTCTCTTCCCTGAAACCTAGAGAATTAGAGAAAAAGTACGTAAACTAGGTGCTATCTCAAGGGTAATGCTTCTTCTCATTCACAAATCAAAGAATTTTTGGCAGACAAAATCCTCAAAAATTTAAATGCAGAATAAATAGTGCGATCGCCTATTTTTTTGTATTTTACAATAAAATAAAAATACTATTTTTATTATTGATAAACAAGCAAGGGGAGAAAGGAATTTTTAAGCTTAGTAAAAAATAAACAGGTGAAGAAAACCTGTTTTTAGCCCCAAATAGATTTCAACTACGAGCCTTAATTTTGAGAATTAGTCTTTCCCTAAATTGGAGATTTCAATGTCATATTGGCCTGGGAATTTGACAATAAGCTGCAATTGGCCCCCTAAACCATCTTCCACAAACTCTCTTAAGGTAGAAAGTTTTAAGTCTTGGCTACGTTCGATTTTAGAAAGTTAATAAAGTCATCAAGAGTGATAAGCTTCACTGCTTGTGACTCAGTTTCACCTTGTTGCTTAACTACTAGAGAGTTTTGACCTGACTTATTGCCAACACTTATAAATGATATTCCGTTTTGAGCAGCTAAAGCCATATTATAGCAGTTAATATTGGCATCATTTTTAGTTGCGTCTTTTAATTTAATAAAAGTTTCATTAACTGGCTCAAAAGAGTATAATTTTGCCTGGGGAAATCTCTTTCTATAGGCAAGAGTCATCGCTCCGATATTGGCACCAACATCAAAAATTGTACTTACATTTAACCTTGGGGAGATTCTGATGATATCTTCTTTGTGATCACAACCAAAGGGCAAGTTTTGTATATTATAGATAAAATATCCCTGTGACTCTAAAACATTTCTAATAAGCTTTTTTAACATATTAAATTCAAGGAAAACCGTCAACTATTATCATATCTTAAAATCTCATATTTTGCTAATCTCTTAGGTTATTTCTATGAAAAAACTGATTGTCTACTTATTTTGCTTTTTATTAAGTTTAGGATTAATTTTATTTACTAGTTTAGAAAATCCCTGGATAAACCCAGTAAATAACCAAGCCAATTTAACCTTGTTAATACCCAAACAAGAAGAAAAAATATGGCAAAGTTTGATTGATAACTTTGAAAAAGATTATCCAAAAATCAAAATTAATCTATCATTAGGACCAAATAGTTCTAATGAATTAGCCGAAATATATTTAAGTGACTTCCAAAAAAAAGAGCCTGAATATGACTTAGTCTATCTCGATATTATTTGGACAGCTCAATTTGCTGAAAACAAATGGCTAAAAGATTTAAGTTCTTTTGATCCAAAATTGACCACCGACAACCTTCATACCCAAGCCTCGGATTTAAACTTAGGGGAAGAGATAACTCAAGAAGAAAAATTCTTAGAGGAGTTTTTAGAAACAGATATTGGCGCAGGCTTCTATCAGGGAAAACTCTATCGCTTACCCTTAGTTTCTGATGTAAGTCTCCTTTACTATCGTCAAGATTTATTAGATAAAATTGGCGCTAAACCCCCTCATTCTTTTGATGAGTTAATTGAAATTGCTCAAACTCTCAAAAGTAGAGGATTAGTAGAACAAGGTTATCTTTGGCAGGGAAGAGAATACGAAGGATTAGTAACTATGTTTGTCGAAATTCTTAGAGGTTTTGGCGGTTCTTGGAATGATGATAATATTGATAAACTGTTAAATCAACCAGAAGCAAAAAAGGCGATTGATTTTCTAGGAAGCTTAATTAAAACCCATCAAGTCTCTCCCCCTTCGGTACTTTCTGACAAAGAATTTGATAGTCGTGATAAATTTAAAGAAGGTAGGGCCGCTTTTTTACGTAATTGGGCCGCAGCCTGGGAAATTATTAATGGAGAAGATTCTAAAGTGCGTGGCAAAGTAGGGGTAGTGGCTATTCCTGCTGTAACTGATTCTTCTCAAAGTTGGAATTGTCAAGGCGGTTGGGGATTAGGTATTGCCAATAAGACAAAATATCCCGAAGAAGCTTGGCAAGCTATTCAGTTTTTTACTAATACTTCTTCAATGCGTTTGTTTGCTAACCAAGGTTATATACCAACTCGTAAAGTACTATTTGAAGACCCACAGTTAATCAAAAAATACCATCATTATCCTGTTATTCGCGAAAGTTTAGAAAATACTGTTTTGCGTTTACCTATTCCTAATTATTTAGAAATATCTCAACGTCTGCAAATGAGCATTCATCAAGCATTATCTGAGTATGTTATTTTCGGTTCTACCGAGTGAACTATGCTAAATCTTCAAAAACTGAGACAGGGCAAGAATTTAAGTTTTTGATGAATTTTTTGAGCTGCATTACTTGCCCTGTCTCAGTCGTATCTATTTAAACCTTGTTTTTAGCATAATTGAGTCTGTAGAACCAAAAGACTCAAAGAATGGTATCAGGATAGTAAGGCAAAGAAGGGAAAAAAAAGGAAAGAAGTAGATGTCGATAAATGCTTTGCACCTTTACTCTCATGGATTTTAAGTTTATGGAATAGTGAGGAAAAGTGGCTGCCATTAGCAATAGATGCAACGTCGGTTGGTCAGAATTTTACGGTGTTGTCTCTTCATGTTCTCTATCAAGGTTGTGGTATTCCAGTTGCTTGGAAAATAGTTAAAGGTACAGAGAAAGGCTCGTGGAAACCTCATTGGCTTCATCTGTTTGAATCATTAAAAGATACAGTACCTCCTGATTGGCAGGTTATCGTTTCGGCAGATAGAGGATTGTATGCCGATTGGCTGTTTAAAGAAATTTGCACTTTGAATTGGCATCCTTTCGGAGAGAATAAATCATCAAGGAACTTATCAAATCGCCGGAGAACAAGAATGGAGATGTTTAGATACAGTAGTGGAAAAAACAGTTGGGAGTAGGTCAGGTAATGTTACTTGTTTTCGCAGCAATCCCCTGGATTGTACTTTATTGGCAAGATGGAACAAAGGTTATCAAGATCCTTGGTTAATTGTTACTGATTTAGAACCAAAACAAAGTAATGCTTTATGGTATGGTTTTCGCTCTTGGATTGAATCAAGCTATCGAGATGTTAAAAGTGACGGATGGCAGTGGCATAAAACCCGATTGAGAGAACCTGCCAGAGCGGAAAGATTATGGTTAGCTATGGCAGTGGCTACTTTATGGGTAGTAACAATGGGTAGTGACGAACAGCGACACCTACGAGAAAACTTGAAAGATAAAGCAATTACTACTGATGATGAAATTCAGCCAAAATCGGAGTTGAAGAAAACTAATCGAAATATTTCTTTTTTTCTACAAGGACTAATCAACATTATCGCCGATTTACTTTGTGACAAAGGTATCTCTTTAAATGGTTTATTTCCACAATCATCTTTTGCCGTGAATAGCTCTTAATCTGCACGATTTCCTTCTTTCTTCCTTGTCTACTTTCCTTCCTTGTCCCCCTGTCTCACCTCCACCAGAATGCTATTGTAAAAAACCTACCCCTGTGAGGGGGGGAGAAGGGAGAGGGGGAGCGGGGGAGCGGGGGAGCAGGGGAGAAGCATTGGTCAAAAGCTTGGTGCGCGTTCCCAGTATTAGTAGTGTTAGGGCGAAGCCCGTAACGCACCAAACATGAGTAACTTTGGGTAAAGATGCGAGGGTCTGAGTTTAAGGGGTTAGGATCAATTCTTTAACTCATTACTCATTACTCATTATTCATCCACCATCAGTAACATCAAGTATAGATGCAAGATTTGAGAGGGGGAATGCTTCTTCTCATTCACAAATCAAAGAATTTTTGGCAGACAAAATCCTCAAAAATTTAAATACAAATACTATTTTTATTATTGATAAACAAGCAAGGGGAGAAAGGGATTTTTCAGCTTAGTAAAAAATAAACAGGTGAAGAAAACCTGTTTTTAGCCCCAAATAGATTTCAACTACGAGCCTTAATTTTGAGAATTAGTGTTTCTGCTCGCTAAATTATATTTTTTATATTATTCTAAATTATGTGGTAAAGTTTTGGCTACATAACCGTTTTTTGAGCTAAGATGCTAAATAGATTATATGACAGCACAGCTAACTACATCGACTAGGTAGATTATCTCTAATGATTTATAGAAACTTATGAATAGTCAGACTCCGCCTATTTTTTTTTACATTTCTAATTTTGAGTGGTTAAGTAACCATCTTCCTGATAGTCCTTCGCAATATCTACCTCACCTGGCTGAAAATAATATAGGTGATGGAGAATATTGTTGGATTTTGCAAACCTATTTACAACTCAGGCAAGTCGCTTTTCCTTGTGAGTTGGTCGGAGAGTTTCCCAAAAAAGGAATTATGATTATACATCGAAATAGTTTACCATTTAACTTTCGAGCTGGGAACGAATTATTGGTAGTTTGCTTGAAAGCTGATAAGCCTCTTAGACCTTATGCTCACTTACACGTAGTCCAAAACCAGGAGGAAACTAAGCGAATTAAGCAAAGTTATTATATTCCTCATTGGCCTCAGCCTGGTTTAATTAAGAGAGATAGCAGCAGGGGCGATCGCTTAGAAAGAGTCGCTTTTTTTGGTACAGGGGGTAATATCGCCTCTGATTTATTAGATCCTGCTTGGAAAGAAAAACTAAAGAGTTTGGGTATGACTTGGGTATTCAAAAATCGTTCTCAGTGGAATGATTTTAGCGATGTAGATGTAATTGTAGCAATACGTAAATTTGGCGAAAACAGTTACGGATCATGGAAACCACCTACCAAACTGTTTAATGCTTGGAAGGCAGGGGTTCCAGCTATTTTAGGTCCAGAACCTGCCTTTCAAGAACAACGCCAAAGTTGTTTAGATTACCTAGAAGTTAATTCTTTAGCTGAAACTGTTGCCGCTTTGATTCGCTTACGAGATGAACCTCAATTTCGCCAGGCTATGGTAGAAAACGGGCAAAAACGTGCTCAAGAAGTGAGTGATGAGAAAATATTACAGTACTGGCAAGATTTTTTGCAGCTAGTGGCTATCCCAGCTTACTATCATTGGTATAACTTGCCCTATTTACAAAAACAGTTGTACTGGAGTTCCAAGTATCTTCGAGTTAAATTAAAAGCCGCTCAGGAAAAATTTTTTCCTACTTGATTTCGAGGTGTGACAACTTCTAAATTAGCTAACTTCACATCTTCGAGCAGTACATTTCTCTAATTCATACAAAAGTCAAAAAAGGACTAGTGGTATGTCAAATTTTAATTTAGGGATAAAATCTCTTGAAGGTGACAACTTTTGTTGAATAGGTTAGCAGGTGTTAGGTTTTTTTGGCCACTTACTTTCAAGTTAAAATTGCTCAAAGAGTATAATTTTACCGGTGGAAATCTTTTTCTATATGAAAAAACTGATTGGGGTGCATCCCAGTTAGACATAAGCATAAATACTTATTTTAGAGATGGAGTTTCATTTTAGCGGGCGCTCGCTAATCAAAGAATTAGTGGGCGCACTGGCTTCCCCAGATCTGCCTTCGGCAGGTCGCCAATAATAGACAATAAAAGATAAAGTTCTGGGAAAATAGAATAAAGAAAAAAGCGAGGTCAGATAATTATGTCTCAGATGCCACCAGAAGAACAAGTTAAAGCTTGCTAACTATAATCTCTTCTTCTCAAGTATTCTACATTTTTTTCTTAATAATAATTTCTTTATTTATTTTTCAGAAGAAAAAACAGTTCAAAGTCTTACTATCAAAGGCTTACAACTTTAGTAAAATTTTAGAATGAAACAGCCCTGGCCCTAGAAACCGGACGTGGGTAGAGTTTTCTCTCCATCATTGCCTGGAGACCTCTATTTCTCTATTTTCTTGAGGCATACTAAATACGCAAGACCCAATTTCTTCAAGCTACAGAATCTGAGATAAAAGAATATATATTTTCATATTCTATAGTTCTCATCCACTTGACATAGTTTTTAAAATAGTCAAAAAATCTTAACCGAGCAAAATTTACATTTTTCCCTAAGTCCAAAAGGTCGGAATTTGGTCTTATTCTAATAACACCAATACCTTGATCAATTAAACATGTTGCCGTATCAATATTAGGATAAGTTCTTGCTTCTACTATAGCTTTCCACACATCACCAGTCCATATTTTTTGCTCTCTTGGTACAGCCTGCATACCTATATCTCTTGGCAAACAATCGTGTAGCAATATTGTACCATTTTCGTTTAGTGATTTGATACTGTTTAAAATATCTTTTTTAACTTGAGCATATTCGTGCAAGCCATCTATAAAAATTAGATCAAATTTTTCATTATTAGATGCAAAAAACTGATCAGATGTTTTTCTAATAGTTCCTCCGTTGGCAGGATCTACTCCCACTTTGTTTGGAGCAATAACCTTGTTAAACAGCGTGTTAGCAGCGCAACCTATCTCCAAATAATTTTGATAGTTATATTTTTGTATTAAAGAATTGACTAATTCTTGACGTTGCGGTTTATTTTTCCAGTCAAACTCTATAAATTGAGTATTCTCTTCTCCAAAAAATAATCTAGAGATTTTCCTGATTCTATACTTTCTTGACATTTTACGTCTTTTTAACAAATAATATTAGCATTACTAGTTTACCTAATAATTTTCTCAATGTCAGTAGATGGAAAACTTTAGTTTATTAACTTTGGCTCCTGAGAAAAATTGAAAATTAAGTTTACTTGAAAGATTTAAAATAAATAAAACTAATTTTATTAACGATCTCGAAGAGATCTCGCCTTTGGCGAGTGCGCGTATAACTCAGTTATACCAGAATCTCAATGAAATAGTAATACTACAATTAAAATAATGTATTGTCATAAATTAAACGGACTTGATCTTGTCAGGAAATCCTGACATAATTTGGTGCGTTACGGGCTTCGCCCTAACACACCCTACTAATGCTGCTTCAAAACTTCAAGACTTCAAACTCATTACTCATTACTCATGTTTGGTGCGTTACGGGCTTCGCCCTAACACACCCTACTCATACTGCTCCCGGTGCTCCCGGTGCTCCCGAAGCTCCCCCTCTCCCGAAGCTCCCCCTTGACTCTCTAGTGAACTGTAGAGTTTACAATATTAGAATAAGATAAAAAAATTAATTATTTGTTCAAATAATCATGTCAAAACTTCTATCCAAAATAATTATTGCTTCAGGGGCGCTAACTGCTACAGTAATTGGGTCTTTTTACTTAAGTTCTGCTTCTAGTGCAAATAATCTGATAATTAGCAATGACTTGTCAGTCTCTAATAATCATCAGGAATTAGCTAGTCTCGTGAGTGTTTGGGACCAAGAAACCGAAGAAAATTATTCAGGAGAAACTAATATGACTGTATATCGTAGTCCTTCTTGTGGTTGCTGCGGTGCCTGGATAGAACATGCTAAGAAACATGGCTTCAACATCGAAGATATTCAAACTAACGATATGGAAGCTATCAAACAAAAATATAATATTCCACCAGAACTATACTCTTGTCACACAATTATTATTGATGGTTATGTGATGGAAGGACACATTCCTGCTGATGATATTAAACGTTTCTTAACAAATCAACCAGAAATGGCAGGTTTAGCTGTACCAGGAATGCCAATAGGAACACCAGGAATGGAGGCTAGAGATATCAAACAACCATTTCAAGTATTGGTATTCAATGACCAAGGAGAAATCGAAGTATTTAGAGAATATCAATCCTATTAAATTCTAGAGGTTTTCTAGCAGAATAAGTTATGGTTAAATTCAACCGTCGTCAGTTTATAACCATAGGTGCTGTAGGTGTAGGAATAACTCTGATTGATAATTGGTTGTCTCAAAATCTTTCTAATCAAGGGGCAACCTTAGCAACATCTGAGACTCTACCTTTATATCAAAGCAGTAATGGGTTACTAGAATTAGATTTAGAAGCAAGTGAGAGTCTAGTAGATTTAGAGAAGCAACAAGGATACCTGTTGACTTATAACAGGCAAATACCTGGTCCTCGTTTAGAAGTAAAACCAGGAGAAAAAGTTCGCATTCACTTTACTAATAATCTCAATCAGCCTACGAATATTCATTATCATGGCTTACATATACCAATTACAGGTAATGGGGATAATGTTTTTCTGAAAATAGAACCAGGTAGAAAATTTACCTATGAATTTACTATCCCAGATAATCATCCCTCTGGTACATTTTGGTATCACCCTCACTTACATGGCTTGGTGGCAGAACAGTTATTTGGAGGTTTAGCGGGATTATTTATAGTACGAGATGAGTTCGATGAGATTCCTGAACTAAAATCAGCCCAAGAAGAATTTATTGTCCTGCAAGACTTTTCTCTTGACAATGATGGTAGGCTGTCAAACTCAGCAAATATGTCTCTAATGATGGGACGAGAAGGTGATTTAATCACAGTTAATGGTAAACTTAACCCCAGTATTAATCTAGGCAAAAGCAAATTACTTCGCTTAAGGATTCTCAACGCTTCTCCTTCTCGTTTTTATAGATTAGTTCTAGAAGACCATTCTTTTTATCAAATCGCTACCGATGGTCATAGTTTAAATCAACCAATCGAACTAAATGAATTACTCCTGACACCAGGACAACGAGCCGATGTTTTAGTGAAAACTGAAAAACCAGAAGGACAGTATCGCTTACTCAATTTACCCTACAACCGAGGCAGTATGGGTATGATGGGTGGAGGTATGAGGGGTGGAGGCATGAGGGGTAGAGGTATGAGAGGTGAAAATAACAATGATGAGTTGATAAGTTTGGCAACTATCAATTATGAACCTGCTGTTGATTCTCTAGCTTTCCCCACTAAGTTAGCTTCTATATCTAGATTACAAGAACCCCAAACAGTAAGACGCTTTGAATTAAATCATGGTATGAGTCCGGGGATCGGTATAGCTTTTCTGATCAATGGTGAATATTATCAAGGCGATCGCCTTAACACTGAAGTCCAACTCAATTCTATAGAAGATTGGGAAATAGCTAATACAGGAGTTATGGATCATCCTTTTCATATTCACGGCAATGCTTTTCAAGTTATTAGTCGCAATAATCAACCTGAATCAATACTTGCTTGGCGAGATACAGTATTAGTTAAAAGAGGTGAAACTGTTCGTATTCGCATACCTTTTCATGATTTTACCGGAAAAACAGTTTATCACTGTCACATCCTCGATCATGAAGATTTGGGCATGATGGGTAACTTAATTATTTCTTAATGGTTATGGCAAGATTCAGCAGTCTTTGAATTATATGCTTTATATTCTGCTAAATATGTTTCCCATTCTTGAAGAGTAACATTACGGCTTAATAAAGGGTAAACTTCTTTAACTAGAAAATCTTCTAAATTATTTAAACGTATTTGAATTAACTCCTGGGGAAGAGCGATCGCCAAATAATCATACTCACCATCTCTTCTAAACACTATATCTTCAATTGGGTCTGACTGGGTAAAATTGAGTAAAGGCTGACAAGTACTATGAGAGATAATTGATTTACATTGATCCACTTGCCATAATTGTAGCTGATTTTTCACTGTTAGGGTAGCTACATAGCGCCCATCTGGGCTTAAGCTTACTTTAGTGATATGATCAGGGTGATTAATCGTAACTTCTCGCTGAATCTTCTCTAGTTTCCATATCTCCAGAATTTTTTGTTCTCTTACTATGGGGAGATAATTACCCTTAGTACTAACTTTTCCTAACTGATAAGATTGATTATTAGTTAATTGCTTACAATTGATTTTACTTAAATTTGATGTTCTCCAAACACATAGATTATTCTTTTGACTTAGAGTCGTTAAAAATTCTTGATTTTCTCCCCCCCTTAACTCCTTAGCCGTATTTAATGCTTTTAAGAGTTCTTCTGAAACTGCATTTTCTCCTAATTTGGATAATTTTATTAATAACAACTCGTCATCTTCTTTATTTTGATCAAAAACTATCAAATAGTCATTTTCTAGCATATAGACAACTCTGTTATTTGGCTGCATTTTCCCAATTATTTGAGCATTTTCTAATTTTAGAGAATTCCCCAAATACCAGCGACGTAATTTAGCATCATCGGCAAGAGTAAATAGATAGTTTTCATCATTACTGATAACTAATTGATGAACATTATCAGGATGTATGAGTTCAGATTTTTTCTGCCATTGATGATTCTCTATATTTTTGTGCCAAACTTGAACTTTGTTATTACTAACAATTGTTAAATAATTACCTTGGGGACTTACATAAATGGTATCAATATTACTATCTAAACCAAAATCAAGATCAATCTGATTATCTAGAGTAGCTGTGTTTAAATCCCAAATTTTCAGAATATTTTGCTCCTCTTGAGTCATTAAGTAATTATTATCTAAATAAAATTCTAAATTAGACCATATTTGTGCTGATTTTAGATATTTTACACCTTTGTTAGACAGACTATCCCAGATTTTTACTGTATAATCCCAACTCACAGTAACAATTTCTCCAGTATTAACAAATGTTCCCTCTATTACTGGTGTTTCGTGAAACATTTGAGTGAGTATATTTCCGGTTTGAATTGACCAAAGTTTTGCCCTATTATTATCAGTGCCAACTAGTACATATTTACTATCAGGACTAAATTTAACAAAGTTAATTTGACTTTGGTGTTTAAAGATTTTACCAGTAAATTTTTGCTTATCTAATGCCCATAGTTTAACCATATTTTCAGCAGTCGCCACCGCTAAATATTGGTTATTGGGACTAAAATCAATAGATAAGATAGAAAAATCTAAATTAAACTTTTGAAGACTTTTCTCAGTTAAACTATCCCAGTTATTATTGCTTGGAATATAAACGAAGTAAAGAATACTGTTAGAGGCGATCGCCAATAATTCCCCTCCAGGATTAATAGCTAAATCATTAATACCTGATTCCAGTTGAAGGGTAGTTAAAGTTTCACCAGTAGAAATCTCCCACACCTTAACTACCCCATCTAAATCTCCAGTAATTAAATATTTGCCATCACTAGTAAATTCCATAGCCAGAATACTAGTTTGATGCAATTGAGAAGATGTAAGCAACTTACCTGTATCTTGGTCAAAGATTTGCACATTTCCTTGATTATTAGCAAAAGCGATATATTGATTATCAGCACTAAATGTCAGGGCACTTATGGCACTATGATGGTTAAGAGAATTAATTTGAGAAAAGCATTGACTAGAGAGACTAGAGTTTTTTTCGCCACGCCAAATACTAGTTACACCATCTAAACTACTCGTTGCTAACTCTGGAGGATTATTGCTAAAAGCAGCTACACCGAGGCTGGGATTTTCTAGACTATTGATTGGATGAGTAGTTATTGTTTTCTCACTAGATTGACAATAACTACTGCTATTAGGGTTTAAAATCTGTTTCTCATATTGAGTTAATAAAGCTAACCTTTGATAAAAAGGAAGTTGTAAAAACATTGAGGGTTGATATTGCCAAGCTTTAGTATACAGCAACATACTCAATTCTAAATCATCTTCAGATTTTGATTCAGCAGTTTTAACTAGTCTTTCTGCTATATACTGCTGTTGCTGTTGTTGATATTGATAGCTAATAAAGCTAAAAACTGAAGCAATAGTTAAAACTGTAAAACTTGCCAAACCAGCTATGATTTTATATGCCCTTTTATTTTCTTCTGTGACTTTTAACTTAGCTTCTAAAGCTTCTGCCTTAGCTTGTTGAGTTTTTCTTTCTATTTGTTGAATCGATTGATATAAAAATTCTAAATCTTCTTTATTGAGGCGCTTATCGTCTGAAGTCCACTGTTGAAATTTGATTAATTCTGTTGTTGTCAAAAGCGCTGATTGATTATGGCGATTATAACGTAACCAAAGAGTTAATTTATTTACATACCATGTTGGTTTTTTATCTGAGAGTCTTTTAATAAGTTCTGTTTGAATCCACTCCAAGTTAAAAATCTGGCTATAAATTCTATTATTGATGACTAAATATTGATTATCTTTGACTACTAACCCTGATAGTATTAACTCAATTTTTGCTTGTTCTTTATTACTATACTCAACTTGATTATAAATAATATCTTGATAAGTAATTAGTATTTTTACTGCTAAGTCTTCTTGATATAATAGGCGATCTTTAATTGTTTTTAAGTGTTGAGGATGGTCTTTGGCTTCCCAATTGTCTAGAATATGAGTTTTAACAAAGTTATCAATATTGGGGTTTTTATCTTCCCCTACGGTATCACTTAACAACTGTAATAATTTAACAGTTAAAAATGGTTGTCCTCCAGTCCAAGCTAAAATTTCTTTGAGTATTTGTGAAGGGTTATCTAGTTTATTTGCCAAACCCCGAGTTAAGGGTTTTTCTGCCTCAGAAAAAGTAAATCCCTGTAACTCTATCGCCGTACCAATATTAAAAGGGGTATTTTCTTTGTTATCTATCAAATAAGAAGGGGTTGTTACTCCTAATAAACAGAAAGTTAGGCGTTGATATTGACTATTTACAGCTCGTTTATTATAACAGGAGCGAATCAAGCGAAAAAAATCATCTGTGGAGAAATTTAAGCTTAAAACTATATCAATTTCGTCAATAAAAATCACAATATTTTGGTTTATTTGCCCTAGTAATATTTCTTCAAAAAACCGATGACACTTGGCTAGTATATTGGGTTCTTTTCTCTCATCCCACCAATCAAAGATATCAAAATCCGGTAGTAAATTACTAGCAATTTCATCAATGATAGTGAGATACCAAGATTCTAAAGTTGTTTCGGTATCAATGGCACTTAAATCAATATAAGCAGAGACAATATCATGGTTTTCTAGTTTTTTCCTAACTTGAGCTTGTAAACTAGATTTACCTGTTTGACGAGAATTAAAAACATAGCAAAATTCTCCCCTAATTAAACTTTGTAATAGTTGATTATCTGCCTTTCTTTCTACATATTGAGGATTGTTTGGAGGTAATGTTCCTCCGAGTTGGTATTTCATCATTTTATACCCGAGAACAAAACACCTCTGCTTTTAGGCTATCCTTTATAATGAACTCACCAAACCCTTGTATAGCTCCGGGAGAGGGGGAGCAGGGGAGCTCCGGGAGAGGGGGAGAAATTTTAAGTAAAATTACTGAATTTACTAATTAAATGTATATTTTTATACATTATTTTCTTAAACAAAATCTCAAAAAGCACATTACCACAAGTAACGGGTTTTGTCAAGTTTTATGTTAAGAAAGATGTTTATAAAGGATAGGCTTTTAGGGCGGAGTTGGTGAATCTAACAAACTATTTATAACTTCATCTTGACATGTTTTCAGCCAACGGGCATAGTGACGGGCTAAGGCGGGAGCAATAACAAAGGTAGAAGTAAAACCTGTAAAAAGCTGAATACCTTGATAATCGCTAATAGGGCCCACGGGAGGGCGTTGAGGATTAGCAAAAGTCACTAGGCAACTATGGAGAGTACCGGGTAAATTTGCTAAACTAGGGAGTAAACTGGCCATCTCTCTGCGAATTCTTGTTTCTCCATCACCCCAATCACCCCTACCTACTTGACTAATTTGACCAAGTAGTAATTTCCCATTAGTTAAGGGTGCAGCGCCTAAATCTAAAACACTGCCACTTTTTACCTTTTCTAGCTCAATTCTTTGCAAATTAGCGGGCATAATAATATGCTGCAAGGGAATATCTACGGGAGCGGTTACAATTACCTGTGCCTCGCTGTAACTTATCTCTAAGGGAATATTTGCAGTTGCTAACAGTTGATTACTAAAAGCTCCCGCACACAGTATGGTATTTTCAGCTAAATAAGTACTATCGACGGTGTTTACTCCTTCAATAGTGTTGCCTCTATTTACTAACTTAACTACTTCTACTTCCTTAAATTCTCCCCCCAGGCGAGTAAATGCTTGGTGATAGGCTTGAATCATGGCTACGGGATTAACTTGGGCGTGAGGTAAACGTAAAACCCCGGATATGGCTTCGGGGTTTAATAGAGGTTCTTGTTTACAAGCAGCTTCGGGTGTTAATAGTTCTGGTGCGATCGCAAATTTTTGATATTCTTGTTGATAGGATTCCGGGTTATCAGTAGGGGGAATAGTTAATAACAAGTCTATGTCCCGAAATTGAGTATCATATTCTAATTCGGCACTTAAATGGCGATGCAGTTCAATTCCTTCGCTACATAGTTGTTTAGTAAAACTATTAGTACCTGACCAATAAGCTAAACCTCCATAACTATATTGGGTGGCACTCTCAGTTACTAGGGCCTTATCTAGCAGTAAAACTCTCAAACCAAGTTTCACTAATTCGTAGGCAAGACAGGCACCAGTAATCCCGGCACCTATCACAATCTGATCATAAGTAGAAGAATTGGAGTTAACCACGGTTAATTTCCTGGAAGATTGCCTCTAGAATTTCGCCTGCACCCTGTTTACGGAGTTTTTCAGCTAATTCTATACCAATTGCTTCTGCTTCTACAGCTTTCCCGGTAATTTGGTCTTTGATTAATTTTTGTCCATCGAGACTAGCAACCATGCCAATCAGAGTTAAATCTTCTCCGTCTAGAGAAGAATTAACCCCAATCGGTACTTGACAGCCTCCCTCTAATTGTCTTAAAAAAGACCTTTCAGCTAAACAGCGATCGCGCGTTGGTATATCTTCTAAGGCGCGAATCACCTTTAGTATTTCCGTATCCCCCTCACGGCATTCTATCCCCAAGGCACCTTGTCCTACGGCGTGGAGAGAGATTTCTGGAGGAATCTCCTGATGAATGCGATCGCTCATTTCTAATCTTTCTAATCCAGCTACAGCCAGAATAATAGCATCATAATCCCCTGCATCCAATTTAGCTAGACGGGTATTAACATTTCCCCGAACATCTTTAAACTCTAGATGAGGGAAATAGTGGCGTAATTGGGCGAGACGTCGTAGGGAGGAGGTTCCAATCACGGCGCCTGGGGGAAGAGATTGCAACTGTTTATCTTGATGTTTGCTATTTACTACCAAGGCATCAGCCGGGTTAACTCTTTGGGTGATACACCCTAACATTAAACCTTCGGGTAAATTAGTAGGTAAATCTTTGAGAGAATGTACAGCTAAATCTGTATCTTGATTCAGCATTCCTACTTCTAACTCTTTAGTAAATAAACCCTTATCACCGATTTTAGCAAGGGCTACATCGAGAATTTTATCTCCTTGGGTACTAAGAGAACATACTTCAAAAGTTATTTCAGGAAATTTTGCTTCTAATTCTGCCTTTACCCAGTGAGTTTGTACTAAAGCTAGTTGACTTTGGCGCGAACCTATGCGAATTGTGCGAGATGGACTAGAAATGGTCATTTTTGCTGTTTATTGCTCAATTTTTTGCTCTTTTGAGTAACAGTAGTTGTTTACTGTTACTCTGGTTTTTATACTTCTGAGGGGACATCGTAGCGACTTGTTAAACTATCTAGTTGTTTAACTAATAAGCTCAGGAATAAACCGACATCGGTAACAATGCCTACAGATTCCACGGAACCGCGATCGCTCAACTTAGTAACTACAGAGGGGTTAATATCCACACAGACCATTTTTACTCCAGCGGGGGTCATATTGCCTACACCAATTGAATGCAGCATTGTAGACAACATCAGAATCATATCTGCCCCTTCAATCAGACGAGAGTATTCAGTTTGGGCTTTAATTAAATCCATCTCTGTTTCTGGTAAAGGACCATCATCACGAATAGAACCTGCTAAACAAAAAGGAACTTGATTGCGGATACATTCATACATGATTCCCCGAGTCAATACACCCTTTTCTACAGCTTGGGCGATGCCACCACAGCGGCGAATAGTATTAATTACCTTAAGGTGATGACGATGACCACCACTTACAGGAGTACCTCGCTGCATATCTACACCGAGGGAAGTTCCCATCAGAGATTGTTCGATATCGTGAACGGCGATGGCGTTACCTCCGAGTAAAGCTTGTACATAGCCTTCTTTAACGAGGCGACTCAAATGTTGTGAACCTCCGGTATGAATAACCACAGGACCTGCTGTTACTACTACTTTGCCCCCTTGGTCACGAATATGACGCATTTCCCAGGCAATTTGTTCTACTAATAATTCTACACGGCGCTCACTAGATACACCTGCACCCATAAAGCTAAACTCTTGACTAGCACTAGATTCTTTTCCTACTGATTTACGAGCAGTTCTAATGCCTTCGACACCGACAATCACTTCATCTCCTACTTCTAGGTCTCTGATTAACTTACAACGAGCCGAGACTCCTTGACCATTTTTCTCCACGGCGATTGCGGCATCCATGCGTTGATGAGTGACTTTTATCCATTCACAGTTAACCCGAACTTCCGTGGGATAGATTGTTGTGACATAAAAATCATCTGGTGCTACACCCGGTTGAGTTACTTTTTCTAGATTGGTATCACAGGTTTCAGCCGGAGGCGCCATAGCACCCAAATCAATTAGTTGAGCCATAATATCTTCCATCAACTCATGAGAAGGTGCAGACACTTTCACTTCAGCTTGAGATTTACTTGCTCTTTGTTCCCCTAATTGAAAATTAAGGACTTGGAAACTGCCTCCTGATTCAACAATTGCATCTAAAGCCCTATTCATAATCCCCGCATCAAGAAGATGGCCTTCTAGACGAATACTTCGGCTTTCTAGAGGCATATTGGCGTGAACATCTTCCAAAATTGGTTCAGTTACCCTGAGGGTTAAACATTTAGAAGCACCTCCTGCTTTGAGAAACTCAGTCAGGGGGGTTTCAATCACTTGGAAACCCACGGCGCTTAGACGTTTTTTTAACTCTTCACTGGCACGATTAAGAATTACCACTGAGTTAATATTGACTGCATTACAGGAAAAATTAACTGCATCTGCCTCCTCAATAGGAATCAGTTTTTCTTCAGGTATACGCATTTCAATCAAGCGATTAGAATAACCATCAAAAGCGGGAGGATAATATAGTAAATAACCACCAGTGAGGGGACAAAAACAAGTATCTAGGTGATAAAATCTTTCGTCAACTAAACGTAAGGATAAAACCTCTGTATCTAACCATTTAGCCAAATAGGGATGTGAATCTAATTCTGAACGAAATCCGTACCCTGCCCATAACCAGCGGCCTTCGCGGTCAAATAGGGCATCTCCTGCTCCTTCAAAGGGTAAATCTTGGGGTAATTCGTAAACTGTGAAGCCATTTTCTTTAAACCAGTCTCTAAAATAGGGTTCTTCCCCCTGACGTTCAGGATGGAAAAAACGACTCAATACTACATCTTTGCCTAAAACTAAGCCAGCATTGGCGGTAAATACCATATCTGGCCATCCTTTTTGTGGCTCTACCAAATCTACGATTGCATGTTCTTTTATTATTTTGTATAGTTTTTCCCATTGTGCTGCTGCTTTTGATTGGGAGGACTTATGTATGTTTCCTTCCATCCAAGGGTTAATTACATAGTCAACATCATAGTGTGCTGGTGAACACATCAAAAAGCGGATTGATTCTGATTCAGTCATAATCTCATTCAATTGTTTGTCACTAAAAGTTACTATAAAGCTACGAGCCAGCTATTTATAGACCAACTTTTTATTATAAACCTTTTTAATCATTTTTCTAAATAACTTTAAAGATTAATTATAGCAAGCTCGCAAGTAGATGTTTACAACTGTGATAAAAAGCCCATATCAAAGCACCAGAACTTATGTACTAAATTAACCTCAGAAAAAGTTCATTTCTCTTTCGCCTAAGATCTTACACTCGGTCAACCAATTTTTAAGCGTTGAGCATTAATTCTTTAACTCATTACTCCAAAACTCCAAGACTTCAAGACTTCAAAACTTCAAGACGTCTTACTCATTACTCATTACTCATTACTCATTACTCATTATTCATCCACAACCAGTA
>NZ_JALKVM010000055.1:0-28612 GCF_057440575.1 Johannesbaptistia floridana | reverse complement strand
AGCCAACAAATAGTCCGAGCTAGGGAAATACCCGGAGGTGTTATGGCTTTTGGCTCTTGGTCTAGTCAACTCTTAGTCAGACGTTGGGCCGTCCAAGCTGCGCGGCTTCAGCCCGCAGAAGTTGACTTAATCTGTTGAGAAATTTGCAATTTACGACTATCTAGAGTCAACTGAAACAACTCCGTGGAAACAGCTTGTTCAACAGGGTAAACACCAGGTTGATTAAGTCTTCCTGTGAGTATCAATTCGGCGATACTACCTGTACCCAATCCCGTAGCCACTGAAGCACTTTGATGGTTAAAATTACTAGTATAATGAGTAGGACTACCAGATTTATAACCCTGGATATCGCAACGCATAGCTACACCAGTACCAGTAAAGTAATCTGTGACATCAGTCATCAGATGACTAACGTGGGCTAAAAACTCTACAGTAGCTTCACTACGAAGTATGATTGGTGGTAGCCAGTGGGCCATCATCCAAGTAGCATGATTATAAAAATCTGGAATAACTCCAAACTTGGTAATCACACTCTTAACAGCAAAAGACTCTTGTAGAGTAATAGCTTCGGGCATATCATACCAATAAACATTAGCTTTACCATAGGGAGGGCCAAAGTCTAATAATTGGGGGTCTGTATAGGGTTTAACGCTTTGCCAAGTACCATCTAGCCAAGCTTCAAAAGGACTTTGTATACCAAGAAAAGTGGTGCGCATCACTGTTACCCCAGCGCCACCGGAGCCAGCCACAATGTAGCTAAGCTGAATAGAGTCAACTTCATCTAGGGATTCTACTCCTTGACGGACCATACTATTAGAAATACCTGGGAATACTCCAGTATTAACAATTGCCGTAACCCCGGCCGCCCTAGCTGCTTCCTGTTGAGCTAAGGCTTTGCGAGTAAAGCTACGTTCATCACTCACATCAACATAATTAACTCCAAGCTCAATACAAGTACGCAAGACATTGGCATCTCGATAATGAAAAGGTCCAGCAGAATGAACCACCAAGTCAGCCTTAGACACAGCGCTTTCTAGTTGCTGTTGATTAGACAAATCCAATACCTGGAACTGTACTTTAGCCCCTAACCTCTCTAAAGCAGCCATACCTAATTCGGGATTACGTCCAGTGATGACTACTTCTGCGTCTGTATGTTGGAGAATATCTTGAGCGATACTGTTGCCAATACGGCCACAACCGCCAATAATAAGAACTCTTTGCATAATTTATGATTGAGATTTACAAAATTAAAAACTGGCTATAATTCCAGCAACGGATTTACGAAACTCTTCAAAAGCTTTTGATACACGCTTTTGTGAATTCAAAAAAGTTTGAGCACAATTACGTCCTGGCATTCCCGAAATAGAACCACCGGGATGAGTACCAGCTCCCGTTAGAAATAGCTGATTGATAGGAGTTTTATAATTAGCAATTTCTGGTAAAGGGCGCAGAAATACCATCTGCTCTAGGGACATATCTATATGATAATAATTACCTCGGTATGCTCCCAATCTTTGGCCTAATTCAGCAGGACTTTCTACACGACGGGCAATAACCGAATGATTAATATTAGGGGAATAATCTGCTAATTTTGCCAAAACGCGATCTGCTACTTGGTTTTTCAAAGCATCTGTCCAACCAGTCCCATTTAACCCTGTATTTTCTGCTCCTGCAATTTGATAGGGAGCAAAAAACTCAATCCACAAAGTATGCTTACCTTCAGGGGCCATAGAGGGGTCTAACTGGGTGGGCATAACTAGGTACATAGACGGGTCATGATCTGGAATACGGCCTCGGGAAGCTTCGTGGTGAGCAGTTTCTACATGTTCCACAGAATCAGCGATTAACACCGAGCCTATTAAGTAATCATCATGATGATTATGGTGTTCAAATCGTAATGGCTCTGCTAAAGCGCAATCAATTTTGAGTAAGCTTTCGTTATTGTTAATAATTCGCTTATCTAAGCGCTGGCGTAAATTAGCATGGGCGGCATCAATATCTGAAGCTTCTACCAAATTTAAAAATAGACGTTTGGCATCAATATTAGAGATTACCCCGCATTTAGCCCTATATTCTTTTTTAGATGAGGTTCTCACACCAACTGCTTTACCATTATCAATTAAAACCTTATCTACATTTTCCCCCGTTAAAACCACTCCATTATAGTGACGGATACACTTGAGTAAAGCTTCTATCAGGGCACCAGTACCACCCCGGGGACGAGCCATACCGGGATTATGCCGCAATGACATCATCATCGCTCCAATCGCCATATTTTTTTGAGAAGGAGCTAATCCTAACTCAGAGGCTAAACGCGCTAGGGGTGCTTTTAACCATGGTTCTGTAAACCATTCATCTAATACATCTTCAGCGCTAGTGAGCATGGTACGGACAAAGTCTAGGGCTTTATAGGGACCTCCTGCTACCTTCAAGAGATTTTTAAGAGCATTAATGTCGTAATTCCTGACAATATTAATCAGGGATTGGGGGGGCGCATTAAAAATAGGTACCAGGGCATCTACTATTTGCTGCCAATATACAATAAATTGACGATAGCGTTCAGCTTCTAGAGAGTTATATTGAGCAATATTTGTACAGGTTTGCTCCAAAGAGCGATTGCCTAAGAAATATCGTCCATCGGGATGGGGACAAAAAACTACGGGATCACAATAGAGATAATCTAATCCAAAACTCTTGAGTTGAAGTTCTTCTATTACCGGACTTAAATGAATAAATTCGTGGTCTATGGCACATAGATTAAATTTAAATCCTGGTGCCTCTTCTGGCATTACTTCTTCTGTGGTGGCGGCACCTCCGGCTACGGTACGGCTTTCTAACACCAACACTTGATAACCCGCTTTCAGCAGATAGGCGGCACAAACTAAACCGTTATGGCCTGCCCCTATAATAACAACATCAAAAGTTTCCATTAGTTATATATCTTAATATTGAACTACCTCAACTAATAGCTTATGTCATTAGTTGAGGCTTTTAACTTCACCAAGAATATTATCGCTGATAATTACTGAATTGCGTCAGTAGCTTGGTCTACGGTATTTTGGGCATTTTTCTTGATATTTTCAACACCTTGTTTGGTGCCTTCAGCAGCATCTTTAGCTGATTGTTGAACGTTACCTGCGGCTTTTTTAGCTGCTTTACCTAGGTCTTCAATTTGCCCCTCTACTGATTTATCTGGTGTGATTTCGTCTACATATTCTTGAGGGCTTTGTACTTTTTCTGCGCGTTTTTTGGTTTCTTGGACTAATCTTTCTGTTTTAGCTCCTACTCCATTGGTATTTCGTCCCTTTTGAATATCTGGATTGGAATTCATACCTTGATCAGACATAGTAGTATTATTTAACTGACTACTAGATTCTGGAGGTACTGCTGCATCAATTCTACTACAGGCTGTGCTGGCCACAAATATTATACCAGCTAAAAATACCGTTAGTAACTGTCTGAAAGAAATAGTTGTCAAGAATTTTTTGAAAGTTTTCATTATATTCTCCTTCGTGTTTATTGGTAATATTGACGTTTGCTTATTTCTAGATTTTTCTGATTATCTTCGAGCATATTGTCTCAGGAATTAGGGAGATTAGGTTTCATACTCTTACTGATAAATTTTTATTCATCATATCCGCTAACTTTCATAGGCTTTTCGCCTTTTTTATCAGTTAACGTTGCTGGCATTTTGATAATCTCCAATTACCTTATGAATTCTTAGTTTAAATAATTTAGATTTAATAAGTATCTATCTCTAGGTTGAACTAATCTTTTACTTAAGTTTATGTTTATTAGTGGTTAATCTCATTTTCCTGTGATTCTAACAGTTAGAGACTTGCTTTTATTTCTTTCGACCTTTCAGTTCCACTCCTCATTTTTTTTATCATCAAAAAAAATAGGCGCTGATTTAATTTAATTCAGCGTCTATTTATAGTAATTTATCGGCTTATTATTAAATCTTGAAGTGAACAGGAATAAAAATTATTTAGAGCGAGTAATTAATCCCCAAATAAAAATAAACACCATAGCACCTAGTATGGCTACAATTATTCCCGGTATACTAAAAGAGGCACCTGTAAGTGCTAATTGTCCAGTTTGAATGAAAGTCACTATGGTGCCTCCAATAAAAGCTCCAATAATTCCTAAAAGAGTTGTAGCGAATATTCCGCCTCCTTGACGACCTGGATAAATTGCTTTAGCTATAACTCCAGCGATTAATCCTAACAGAATCCAAGCAATGATATTGATCATTATAAATTTCTCACTCCCTATTTAATCTAACTACAGTTTTAGTTTTAAATACGATATTAAAACTATAAATAGAGAATAATTTATTTTTGATAGAAAAACATCTACCTTTTGATGTATTCTTAATAACAACTTGGTCGAAATTTAGAAAATACACAATTATTAGTACGTTAGCTTATTTTAAGCCAAAATATAGCCCAAACTTCCTTTGTGCATCGCAAATATATTAGAATTTTTTTGGAGCCATTTATTGAGGCAATCATTAAAAATAGTGTAGCTAAAAATTAATAGCTCCGGGAGCTAGTAGGTTGGGTTAAAAATCCTGCAACCCAACAAGTAACAGAAACAAGGATTTATATTGTTGGGTTTCGTAACCTCAACCCAACCTACAGGCTACCTTCTTACTTCAAAACTTCAAAACTTCAAAACTTCTTACTTCAAGACTTCAAGACTTCAAGACTTCAAGACTCAAATAATTACTCATTACTCAAACACAACCAATAACTTTTGATAAAGATGCTTTGGTGTGAGTCAACCCAACCTACAGGTTACTGGCTTCTTACTCATTACTCATTACTTATTACTCATTACTCATCTAGCGGTGCGTTACGGGCTTCGCCCTAACGCACCCTACACCTACACTTTTACTACTTTTTATTTATTACTTTAAGACTTCAAGACTCATTACTTATCTTATTCTGAATTTCCAAGTGTTATCTCTGCCTAACGCACCCTACATCTATATATAAATACAAAATAATACTTGAGAAAAAGCTAAAAAAATTGTTATAATTTAATAAAACTTAAAGATTCTCTCATGGCACATCTAAGTAATTTTCGTCTCCTCGCCAGGGAGAAAAAATTTATGAAACCTCGCCAAAAAAGGTATCCCGTATTCTTAATGGCACTTGTCTGTGCTTGTATCTTTCCTGTAGCTATAATTACATTTGCAGCACAAGGAGAAGTAGCCTGGGTAGTAGGGCTTGGTGTAGCAATTGTTTTATATGCTACATTACAGACCCTAATAATTTTATTATTAGCAAGACTACCGTCAAAACGTCCCCGACTATACCGTAACCCGGGAAACATTCCTAAAATTGCTGTAATTATTCCTGCTTGGAATGAAGCAGCAGCTCTCCCTGATACCTTAGCCACTATCTTAGCTCAAGATGATGCTCCAGATAGCATTATCATCGCCGATGATGGGTCTACAGACGACACAATACCTAAGCTCAAAAATCTTTACCAGCTTAAATTCCAAGGGAAAATTGGAAAGTCCGAAATATATCCCCATCTCCAACTACTATCAAAAGAGCACAGTGGAAAAGGAGATTCCATGAATCAAGCACTTGCCTATACCAACGCTGAAGTTGTATTGTTTCTTGATGCCGATACTCGACTTTATCCTAATTCTATTGGAGCTTTACGCAGTTGTTTCACTCTCTATCCATCCCTAAGTGCTGTAAGTGGAACTCTTCTTCCCTCTTGCTCAAAAACCTGGAAAGGGAGATGGTTTCAATTTGGTCAGCGTTACGAATACGCTCGTCAGCATATATGGCGTCTCGCTTGGAGTTATCTCAATAGCACTCTAATTATTCCTGGGGCTTGTTCGGCTTTTCGGCGAGAATTGTTATTAGAGATTGGTGGCTTTAGTAACAAAAGTTGGGTAGAAGATTACGAAATTATGTACAGAATGCAGTGCTATTTAAGACTAAAGCAACGACCATGCCGAGTCAAGGTAGAACCAAAATTGTTAGTAGAAACAGATGCTCCAGAAACTATTAGGGCTTTTTTACGTCAAAGACGACGTTGGGCAGGAGGATTTTTAGAAACAATACTCACTTACCGGGAAATGGTGGGAGACCGCCGCTTTGGTATCCTGGGTTGTGGCTATTTAATCAACAATACCTTCACTATTGTTACTCCCTTTTATAGCTTAGCTTGGTTAGTTGCTGGTTCAATTCTTTACTATCAAAAGCCTCCCCATTGGATTTATGGGTTTGAGATGGCTATTGGTGCTTTTATTTTAGGAATTATTACTTCTACTCTCACAATTGATTCCTACCGCCATCATTTTGGTCGTTACGGAGTCTCTCCTCTCCTAGGAATTGTAGATTTATTGCTACGTCCTATTTTCTATCTTCCGATGATGGTTATTAGTAATTTGTGGGGTTATACTAGTTTTCTGCGCCGTCAAAAAACTTGGTAAATTCTTACAAAAAAATGTTAATTATCTGGTTACTGCTTCTGTTAATCTCAGTGTGGATAGTCCATTGGGGAGCTGATAAACTTGGGGAGCCATTAGAAAAACTGCGACGTCAATGGGGACTTTCGGAAGTAGCAGGGGCTGCTGTTGTGGCTTTAGCCACAGCTAGTCCTGAAATCGCCACGAATACCGCCAGCGCTGTGCAGAGAGTTTCTGATATTGGTTTAGGTAACTTATTAGGAAGCAATATTATATCTGTACCTGCAATTGTTACAGTAGCCTATCTTAGCTCTCAAACTTCTAAGGCTCAAAGAAATATCTCTGCCTCAGTAAATAATCAAAAAACTGGCCAAGAAAATCATCCTCAACTTGATGAAGTAAAATCTTGGACTCCCCTAAGGGTGCGTTCAATTATGGGAAGTTTGCTTACTAATCAGCATTTATTTACTATATTTGATTATTATGGTAGTCTGGGTCTTATAAATTTTCTGAAGCCTTAGATGTTGTATTTGACTAAACAAGCTGATATTAAAGAAATAATTCTTGATTTATGTGAAGTTGATTGTCTGTGGCTAGATACTGAAGTAGCCGATTATAATACTAAAAATCCTCATTTATCTTTAATCCAGATGTTGGCACATCCTGATAATTTAGATGGTAGCCGAACTTATTTACTAGATGTGTTGGGGAAACCGGAGTTAATCGAGTTTTTCATTGAACAGATTATGAAAAACCAGGAGATAACCAAAGTTTTTCATAATGCTAAATATGATTTAAAATTTTTGGGTAAAACTAAAGCTAAAAACATAATTTGTACTTTAGAATTAGCTAGAGAAATCCCCTATTATCTTTTACCTGTATCCAGTTACAGTTTAAAAAACTTAACCGAATATTTGACTAAATTTAAACATATAAGTAAAGAAGAACAAAGCAGCAATTGGGGCACAAGACCTCTGAGTTTTCCCCAATTAAAATATGCTCAAATGGACTGCATCTATCTGAGGGAAATTTATTACCAATTAATGCAGCTTCAAGCTCAAATATCCCCTAATCCCCTGGAGGAAGACTTAGAGTTATTAGCTCAAGAATACCAAAAGTTAGAGAAAGATGCCCTATTAATCACTTCAAAAATGGAAAATATTAAAGAGAGACTCAAAAAAGCTATGATTGAGCAAAAACAAGCAGAAGTTCAGGGAATTAAATTATCATCTTACTCAAAAACTACTGTAAAAACTGATTTTAGAGAGTTAGTACGATTAGTTAATACTAAAAATATTGATTTAGATTTAACCATAACTTTAACTAAAAAAATACAGAATCAAATTGGTGATAGTCTCCCCGAAATCGAAATAGATACTCAAACTATAGAAGTTACTCGTTTAATCACTCCAACCAATGACCAAACTCCTTGAGAAAACAACCTTGTTGAATAGCTTCTCGAATCTTGCGGGTAAAACTAATTAATTCATGAATATTGTGCAAAGATATGAGAATATAACCGAGCATCTCTTTACATCTAACTAGGTGATTCAGATAGGCACGACTAAAATTAGAGCAGGTATAACAGTTACAATCAGGGTCTAAAGCTTGTAAATCCTCACGAAAACGAGCGTTTTTTAAATTCCAACGCTCTCCTTGGACTAAAGCTGCCCCATGACGACCTAAACGAGTGGGAATCACACAATCAAATAAATCTACACCAGAGGCTATAGCTTTGGCCATTTCTCGATAAGTGCCTACTCCCATCAGATAACGGGGTTTATTTTCTGGTAACAAGGGAGTGGTAAATTCTACAATTTGATGAATTAATTCTGGTATTTCCCCCACACTCACTCCCCCAATCGCGTAACCGGGTAAGTCTAAATCCACTAGCATCTTCGCAGCACGGGCTCTCAAGTCCAAATGAACCCCCCC
Source organism: Johannesbaptistia floridana (assembly GCF_057440575.1). Classification (NCBI taxonomy): domain Bacteria; kingdom Bacillati; phylum Cyanobacteriota; class Cyanophyceae; order Chroococcales; family Cyanothrichaceae; genus Johannesbaptistia; species Johannesbaptistia floridana. The sequence goes on along the minus strand of NZ_JALKVM010000055.1, from coordinate 20,241 downwards.
CTGAACAATGGGAAAAATTACCTGTTCTTGGGGTCGTTGATGGGCATTCAGACAGCGTTTTAACCAGCGATAGGTACGTTCTGTAGCCTCGATGATTTCCTCCCGTGTGGCGGTGGCGGGAGGACATTCATCAAAGGCCATAATTACATCTGCCCCTAGAGCGTTTTGAATTTCAATAGAACGTTCTGGTGTAAAATCAATGAGACGCCCATCTCTAGGAGAACGAAAAGTTACTCCTTTTTCGCTAATTTGACGTAAGTTGCTCAAACTAAATACTTGAAAACCACCAGAGTCTGTTAAGATTGGACCACTCCAACCCATAAAATTGTGTAATCCTCCCGCCTTGGCCACAATTTCTTCACCGGGTTGTAAATGTAGATGATATGTATTCGCTAAAATCATTTGTGCTCCAGTTGTTTGTAGCTGTGCTGGAGTTATACCCTTGACGGTGGCTAAAGTTCCCACTGGCATAAATCGTGGCGTTTCTACATCGCCATGGGGAGTTGTCCAAATACCTACTCTTGCTTGAGTAGAATGACAGGTCTGTTGAATTTTATATGAGAATCCCACTTATGATATTTAAATTATTTTATGCTTAATATTCTTCATCGTCTGATTGTTCATCTAATTGTACATCCCATCTCGCTGAGAGTACTTGGTTTAACATTACTTCTAGAGTAGCTGCATCTAAATTAGTAGTTTCTCCAATGGAAAAGTCTGTTTTTAAGGGTATGATTTTTAGTTGGCGGTTATCTTGAATTAGATTAAAACCTGTATCTCCTTCCTGAGATTTTTCTATCTTCATGTATTCAAAGCTTTGTAAGTTTATATAGAGTTTATTATTCGCTACTATGGTGCTACGCAGCGCCTCATTAAAAACTTCTTTAATCCAACCTTGCCCTTCGTTAACTACTTGTTCATCTAAAATATGAACATATTTTACTTGTCTGACGTCATTGAGTAAGTGCAGCATATCTTGCTTGTTGATTACAACTCCAGATTCAACGATACATGGAGCTGATAGTTGTTCGGAAGAATGATGATGATAGGTCATGGTTTTACCTTGAAAGAGAGATTATTTGTAGTTAATTAGTTATTAGCCTTAAAAGATTAACTGTCATTTTTGATTAGTTTTAGCACAGATTAACTTATTATGCTCGTTGATTAATCTCAGGAGTTCAGATTGTTAACTAAATTATAACTTAGTTTTGTGTGCTAAGCCAAAGGGTGAAATAATAAAAAATAGAAAGGTATCCCACCTTTCTAAAAAATATAATTAACTTTTGATCATCAAATACGTTGCAGTAAGTTAGTGCCGTGGGTATCAGTGCCGCAGGTCATCAATAGGTCGTATTCCATAGCGAGTTTTTTAACTTTATTGCTTTGTTTAGGACTTGGAAACCAAGGCTGAGGATTTCCATAGGCATAGTAAGCTTCTACAGCATCAATGCCTAATTTAGCTGCTTGGGGAATTAATTCTTCTTCGGAAATATGATAGCGACAAGGATGGGCTAAAACTGCGTATCCTCCGGCAAGTTGAATCGCTTTAATTACTTGTTCTGCTTGGGCATATCTATGTCTGGGAGTTTCTCCGGTGAGATAATTTTCTAAACTGGGATGTTTAGGGTTAAAAGCATAGCCGAGAATATGTACATCTATCGCGTATAATTTGGCAGTAATTTCTATTCCAGTCCAGAGTTGAGGTAATAATTCTCTGGGGTTTTTTTGTTGTAATCCAAGAAGATAGTTATGGGCAATTTCATATCCCTCAACACAATGATGGTCTGTAATAGCAAAACCTTTTAAACCAATAGCGATCGCTTGGTCTACGAGTTTTATTGGTGTTAATTGTCCATCGGAACAATTTGTATGTAAATGAAAATTATAGTGATAAGGACAACTATCTCCTCTAACCGTCTCCCAAACTGTTTTAATTGCTTTACTATCTTGAGCTGCTAGTTGGTTAATAGATAAAAGTTTCATTAGTGATATATTTGACAACAAGTTTATTTAATTTATTTATACTTCCAAGATAACAAAAGTTAATCTAAAATGCTCTTCTTACTCCTATAATTATCAATTCAGATTACTTATGATCAAAATAAGCTAAAGCCGTCTTACCTCTTATCTCAAAGCATGAGTGACTATTAAAGCCAGTTTTTCAGTTCTTCCCATCCTAAACCTTTACGAATTACTGTAGGCAGGTCATCATTAGTTAAATCAAGGATTGTGGAAAATTCGCTCTTAGATTCTGTATCATCATCGATAATGATGTCTACTAAATTTTCTAGATTATCAAACAGTCTTATTTTTTCTAAACTTAGTGTAGGCAAAGTCCCATCATCATCGGGTAAATGGGCTGAAGTAGAAATAATAGGATTTCCTAAATTAGTTAAGATTGCTTGACAAACAGAATGATTAGGAACACGAATTCCTGTAGTTTTACGTTTGGGACTCATTACCAGTTTAGGTACTAGTTTAGTAGCAGGTAAGAGAAAAGTATAAGGACCAGGAATTAAGCGCTTCATAATTCGATAAGCAGAATCATTGACAAAGGCATATTCAGAAATATTGGACAAAGAAGAACAACAAAAAGTCAAAGGTTTATCATTTGATAATTGTTTAATTTCTCGCACTCGTTTAACGGCGGATTTAGCTTGCAAATCACAACCAATCGCATATACTGTATCGGTAGGATAAAGCATAATTGCCCCTTGTTTTAAAGCATTACTAATTTCTGTAATGCTACGAAACTGGGGATTTTCTGGATGAAGATTATAGATAGTAGCCATAATAACTAATGATCAAAGTTGCTTATTTAAAATGTCCCACAGGGATAGCGGGTGATATGTGTTTAGGTGCCTTAGTAGATTTAGGTGTACCCTTAGAATACTTAATTATGCAGCTTAAAACTCTCTCAATGAGTGATGAGTATCAAATCAGACATAAAAAAGTGATGCGTAAGGGTCAATTAGCTAGTAAGATTCATGTAGATATATCTACAGAAAATTCTTCAATACCAGCAAGACATTTACCAACAATTACTAATTTAATTGCCGAGGCAAATTTACCTAGTAGAGTTAAAGATTGGAGTCAACAAATATTTCAAAAATTGGCGATCGCCGAAGGATTAGTACACGGATTACCTCCAGAAAAAGTACACTTTCATGAAGTAGGTGCTACAGATGCTCTAGTTGATATTGTAGGCACTTGCATAGGTTTAGAGTGGTTAGGAGTCAAGGAAATTTATTGTTCTGCTTTACCCATAGGAGGGGGGGAGATAAAAACATCCCATGGACTGTTATCAGTCCCAGTACCGGCAGTACTAAAGTTATGGGAATTGCGTCAAGTACCCATATATGATAATGGCATAAATATGGAATTAGTGACACCTACGGGAGCAGCGATCGCTGTAACTCTTTGTGAAGATTTTGGTCCTTGTCCAAAGATGAAAATAGACAAAGTCGGATTAGGGGCAGGGGATCGAGATTTATCTATACCCAATATTTTACAAATTTGGCTAGGGACTAAATCAGAAATTGATAGTAGTTCTAATCTAGATTCAATTGCTGTATTAGAAACCCAAATTGACGATCTCAACCCCCAAGGAATAGGTTATTTATTTGAGCGTTTGTTCGCCGTTGGGGCGCTAGATGTTTTTACCCAAGCAATAGGCATGAAAAAATCCCGTCCAGGTATTCTCTTAACGGTAATTTGCCCACCCAATTTAATTTCTGATTGTGAACAGATTATCTTTTCGGAAACTACCACCCTAGGGATTCGTCGCTTGATTCAACCTCGAAGTATACTCTCCCGCCGTTTAGAAACCCTTGAAACAAAATTTGGTCCGATTAGAGTCAAAATCGGAGAAAAAGATTCACAGATTCTGAATATCCAACCAGAGTATGAAGATTGTTTGGCGATCTCCCGTCTTCACAATTTACCTTGGTTAACTGTTTATCAAATGGCTATCAATGCTTGGTATAGCGCTACGCACAGGGAATAGAGAACTCCAAAAACAGGGGAATAAAACTTCAAAACTTCAAAACTTCAAAACTTCTTACTTCTTACTTCTTACTTCTTACTCCTTACTTCTTACTCCTTACTCCTTACTCCTTACTCCTTACTTCAAAACTTCAAAACTTCAAAACTTCAAAACTTCAAAACTTCAAGATTCATCCACAACCAGTAAATGAGTGATAAAGATGCTTTGGTGTGAGTCAACGGTCATTTGTCACCCCGTCAGGCGATCGCTTCTAACTTTTTTTTATTGACTAATGCTCCCAAAGCTATAATCCCAAAACTAATAATAGTACTTGGTTCAGGAGTGCTTGTACTATTATTAAATACGTATGCCGAACCAGTATCATCGTCGGTAGGAGCACCAATCAAAGCTAAATTGCCATTTATAGCTACAGAAAAACCAAACTCATCTCCGGCAGCACCATCAGGAGGAATTAATTTTTGTAAAAAATCGCCGCTATTAACGTCAAATAAATAGGCAGCACCGCTATTATCTCCTAACTCATCATCACCAGGAGCACCAATTAAAGCCAGATTATCATCTAAGTCTACAGAATAACCAAAAAAATCATTTTCATCAGCATCATCAGCGGTTAACTTTTGTAAGAAGTCACCACTACTAACGTCGAATAAATAGGTAGCTCCCCGATCATTGTTATTAGGAGCACCAATCAAAGCTAGATCACCATTTATAGCTACAGACCAGCCAAACTGATCATTAGCTCCAGCATCGGGAGCGAATAACTGCTGTTCAACACCAGTATTTAAATCAAATAAATAGGCACTACCAGTATTATTACCTAAATTATCATTACCAGGAGCTCCAATCAACAGCCGATTCTCATCTAAATCTACAGAGATACCAAAAAAATCAAAATCAGTACCCCCCGGCATAGTTAACTTTGATCCTACAAGATTACTAAGATCGACTATGTGAGCAGCACCACTATTATCTCCCAGTTGATTATCAGCAGGAGCGCCAATTAAGACTAAATCATTATCTAGGGCTCCAGAAAACCCGAAAAATTCATCTACTTGTCCGTCAGGGGGAGTCAATTTTTGTCCAAAGGCGCTAGTAACATCTGGGACAAAATAAGCAGCACCAGTTTCTCCTATACCGGGGGCACCAATTAAACCACTGCCACTATCTATAGCTACAAACTCACCAAATCGCTCATTATTCTCTACAGTATCAACTGTAAATAATTTTTGTAAAAAATCGCCTGTTATAGCATTAAAAGTGTAACTAGCACCACGAGCAGTATCCCCTAATTGACCATCATCCCCAGGAGCACCGATTAAGGCGAAATTATTATCTAAAGCTACAGAGTTACCAAATAAATCGTTGACTGCCGCATCGGTAGCTGTTAACTTGTTCTGAAAAGAAAAGGCCATTGCCTTTCCCTCTGTAGAAAAACATGACAAACATAAAGCTACTGCTATTGATTTTTTTGTAGACTTTGACATTTTGTGTAAGGATTAATTTCATATTGATATTGAGTATAAAAATATTTTTATTGAATAGTCAAGCTATATAATCTTGGAAAAATAAGAATATCCTCAGATAGTTTAAGTAACTATGAGGATTTACTTGATTCTTTTCTTTGATATACTAGAGATATTTTCGACTAAAGCATCTGTTACATTTACTGCTATATCAATATTTTTATTCCAATGATTTAACAATAACTAAAAAAACAGTTCATTTTTTTTATTTATATATAGGGAAATCTAGTAAGTAATTTCAGAGAAAGCGAGATAAATTTTTTATGTCTTTCTTATTCTGGTATTTGATAATTTGTTGACCTGCTATATTTAAGCATAAAAACTAAAAATTTACTAGGCTCTTTTGGCATTAGGAAAGAAATTGTCTACCTGGTTAGATTTTCTTCCCTGTTGCCTATTGCCTTTTGCCTATGAACGATAACTTTTACTTATCACCACCTGATTGATTTATAGTTCTACATCAGGTGGTAAGATAACCTGATCAATAACATGGATTACTCCATTAGTAGCTTCAATATCAGCAGTTGTTACAGTAGCTTGATTGATTTTTACCATTTCTGGATTGGAAACATCAACTGCTATCTCACCTCCTTCTACTGTTGTCACATTTCCAGTCATGAGTTCTGTAGAAGTTACACTGCCAGGAACAACATTATAAGTTAAGATTTTGACTAAAACGTCTTTATTTTCCGGTGCTAGTAACATTTCTAATGTTCCTGGAGGTAATGCTGCAAAAGCTTCGTCTGTGGGTGCAAAAACCGTAAAGGGTCCTTCTCCTTTGAGAGTGTCTACTAATTCTGCTTCTTGTAAAGCTGTCACTAGAGTATTAAAAGATCCCGCAGCAATTGCTGTATCTACAATATCTGTTTCTGATTGCGCTACTAGTTGAGGAGAGGAAGAACTTGTTTCCATTGAGGCGATCGCCTGATTCTCGCTTATATTTATTAAGTTGATCCCAATAGGTGAAAGGGCTACTATTGCTAGTATATATCTCAATTTAGTCATTTGTTAAAATTTGATTTACTCAATATATCTTTCTGAATCTAACTTATTTTTGTAAATTTTGACAAAGTTTCGTAAATTTTTGTTTACTGAAAATCTCTACCAGGTAAACTCTCTAATGCTACTAATGCCGCATTAGATCCGGCGATAATATCCCTTTCTTGTCCTCCTAGATACAATCTGCCGAAACTTCCCACGGCATTTACTTGTAAAATATTAATTAAAGCAGCTTTTTCCGCCTCATTAGCTGCTAAAGCTGCATAAGCTGCTGGTTGCACTTCTAAGACAAAAAGAGTTTCTCCCGCTAAAAGCATTTGCCCCCGGCGATTACGATTAATCAACTGAGCCTGATTAGCATCAATATTACGAATAATTTGACTAGAAATAATTTTAGGTTTGAGACAGTCTTGAGGTGTAGTTTTTAATAAGCTTAAAATTGCTCTCCCTGCCGCTCTAGTTTCTCCTTGTTTACTTGCGTGGATTTCTAACAGTCCATATAAACGCTCTACAAATAAAACTCCCGGGCGAACTACTGCCGATTTTAACGCCACGTCAGTAATTCGGTTAATTTCTACACCAGGAGAAACCTCAATCCACAAAGAAGCATCACCTGGTAATGGTAAAAATCCTAGAGCAACTGTACCAATATAGGCGGCGTGTTGTGGTTGCAAGTTATCTAAATACACATAACTGCGCAGTTCTACGCCCAAGTTAATTTCTCCCTGTATATAACAACTATAAAATTGTACTTGATTTAGTTCTTGATTATGAGGTAATGGAGAAAAATTGCCAAATTTTCCACAAAATAGATAAGATACAATTGCCTCTAAATAGGAATCCACTGTTTAATGAATAATGGACAAACTCAATCAATTACTTCTAAGGTTTCTCCTTGGTTAACTCCTCTTGCCTATAAATTAGCTAGGTGGATAGTTTTGCCATTTTATTTTGGCAAGATTGACATTACCGGACAAGAAAATATTCCTAAAACCGGAGCTGTAATTGTTACCCCCACTCATCGCTCTCGCTGGGATGCTATCATTGTACCCTATAGTATAGGGAAACGTGTTAGCGGTAGGCATCCCTGGTTTATGGTAACTTCCTCGGAAATGAAGGGGATTCAGGGTTGGCTTATTAGACATCTCGGTGGTTTTCCTGTGGATGTAGAACATCCCCATATAAACAGTTTACAATATAGTATTGAATTACTCACTAAAGGCGAAATGGTAGTGATTTTTCCAGAAGGAGATATCTATCGCGATCGCCAAGTCCATCCCTTGAAGCGAGGAGTAGCAAGAATTGCCTTAGAAGTTGCTAATCAGGAAGAAAATATCCCCATCAAAATTCTCCCTATGGTTATTCACTATAATCAGACTTTTCCTACTAAAGGATGCAATCTCCAAGTTAAGATAGGACAACCTCTAGATGTCACTAAATATCTAAATTCTTCCCCAAGAAAAGCTTCTAAATCTCTTACCCAAGACTTAGAAGCTATTCTCAAGATGTTATTTGCAAATAATCATCAAATATAACTAAATGACTACCTAATTATCTCCATTTACGATTTCCTTCTTGTGATCAACGCCTAACGGCATCTAAGGTTAAAACACAGAATCATAACCCCAAGCAGAATCAAGAGGTACACGTGATCAACGCCTAACGGCATCTAAGGTTAAAACACATTACTGGGGGCCACGTTATGAAAAATCAATTGCTGTGATCAACGCCTAACGGCATCTAAGGTTAAAACACCAAAGGGGGAAACCAAGGGACCCCGACCCTTAAAGGAGTGATCAACGCCTAACGGCATCTAAGGTTAAAACACCAGGGAGGTCCCCATATTTTTCCCTAAAACTTTCCGTGATCAACGCCTAACGGCATCTAAGGTTAAAACACAAAATCACCAGATAAAACATTACCAAATACAACAAGTGATCAACGCCTAACGGCATCTAAGGTTAAAACACTTGATTTATCTTAGTACTACTATTCCCCCCGAGAATGTGATCAACGCCTAACGGCATCTAAGGTTAAAACACGATTGGATATCATAAACCAGGTAGTTTAGCTCCATAGTGATCAACGCCTAACGGCATCTAAGGTTAAAACACAAATCATTGTAGAGTTTGTATGTGTGGCCACTACGTGATCAACGCCTAACGGCATCTAAGGTTAAAACACTCTATGTGAGGTACTGAAAGCTAGTGGGCATAAAATGTGATCAACGCCTAACGGCATCTAAGGTTAAAACACAACTCAATCAATCTTTCCATATTCTCATCATTTATGTGATCAACGCCTAACGGCATCTAAGGTTAAAACACCTACACACGTTGCAATACCTGAAAGGTGAAATATTGGTGATCAACGCCTAACGGCATCTAAGGTTAAAACACTCACTCAACACCTGAGACTCAGGCCCGATTTGCATCGTGATCAACGCCTAACGGCATCTAAGGTTAAAACACTTGGTCATTTCTTGCCGCGCCATTTCCAGTGAAAACGTGATCAACGCCTAACGGCATCTAAGGTTAAAACACTTGCACAGATAATAGGTTTGCCCCGGGGTTAATGTGTGATCAACGCCTAACGGCATCTAAGGTTAAAACACAGCGATCGCCAAAACCCCTAACTAATCTAGTTCTCTACTCAATTTTACAAGCACCTCAGTAAAATAGCTAGTAAGTTGATAATTATTAACAAAATCAGTGAAATTGTCTTAGCTTAAAGCATTAACTGACAAGGGTTAGAGAGTTTTGCAAGCACCTCAAGGCACAAAAAAATCCCTCAAACCTTTAACTAGTAAGAATTAGATAGGGTTTATTTTCAAAAAATAATCAAACAACCAGAGGTGCTTGCATTTAAAGATAAGCAAGATAAAAACAAAATCTTAATTTTCTGAAAAGCACATCTACTCAGACCACAGCATCTCTACCTAATGTTACTGGTGGTGGATGAATAATGAGTTTTGAAGTAATGAGTAAGAAGTAAGGAGTAAGGAGTAAGGAGTAAGGAGTAAGGAGTAAGGAGTTTTGAAGTAATGAGTTAAAGAATTAATGCGATCGCGCTTAAAAATTGATTCTCCCTTGTCGGCCAATTTCTGTACTTTTGTTTTGGTGCAAGATATGAGTCTAAGGATTTTGGTAAAAACTATTCTTTAACTACTCATTATCTACAATCTTATTTCTCAAAATAATTGAACCAGCTAAGACAATTAAAATAGCACCAAAATAAGAATTTGTATCTAATAACTCATTCCACAATAACCAACCCAAAAATGACCCAAATAGAACAGAAGTATAAGTAAAAATACCGACTTTAGCGGCGGGAGCATTTTGATAACCCCGGGTAAGTAATAATTGGCCTGTGGTAGTTGTTAATCCAAGTCCGATTAACATCAAGTATTGAATCATGGTAGGACTTTGCCATGTCCAAATTAGGGGAATCAGGGAAACGAAAACACCAACTATAGCGAAATATGAGACAATTCTCAGGGGTGGTTCGGTAGCCGAAAGCTTGCGTATAATCACAAAAGCTATAGCTGCCATTAAACTACTTCCTAAGGCTACAAAACTTGCCTCATTAATATTTCCTTCTGGCTTCAAAATTAGGAAAACTCCAATAAAACCCAACCCTCCCGCCAAAACAATTTGTTTTGAAATCATCTCTTGAAGCAAAATTAGAGAAACAAAGGGAATAATCAAAGGAATTGTCGATTTGATTAACATCGAATCTCCCAAAGGCAGATAACCTAATGAGTAGAAAAAGGAATACATGGCACCCATGCCTATGAGTGAACGAAATAGGTGTAAATGTAAATATTTGGTGTTTAAAATTCCTGTCCCCGCTTTTAACAATAAAGGAGTTAAAATAATTAATCCAAACAGATTACGAAAAAATACAATTGATTCGTATGGTAATGAAACAGATAATAATTTAATAATGGCGGCACCTAAGGCAAAACTTAATTCTGAAGCGACTATAAAAAATGCTCCACGCCAAACATTCTGACGATTAGTCATATTTCGTTCGTTTAATTAGCTACACACCTTTTCCCTGACTCCTACCTTAGCTCATTTTTATTAGATATGAACCTCGCGATCGCGCTACCATAGAATAAAATTATTTTTCTATGGATGATAAACGTATTTGTTCTGCCTCTGAGAGAGTATCTTCTGGATTTTGTTGTGTAGAACCTTGAACATAATTTAGTTTTACTTCTTGCAATAGTTCAGATAATAGTAGTTGTAATTCTGATTGGGTGGTTTGAGTTTGTAATTCTTGGCGCAAGGCATGTTTAAAATTTTGAGCTAAATTCTCAAACAACTCTCTACCTCTTAAGTCGCTGTAGGAGGTAACAATAATTTTATACACAGATTGGGCTAAATAGTCAGCTATTTGGTCTGTAGCTTCTATGGGTAGCATTTCTAATCCCAAGGAATTTTGCACTCGTTGATAAAAATCAGATTGTTGCAAAGTACCTTTTAAGCTGTGACGTAACAAGGCTTCTACCTCTGGTTGTACTTTCGGCAAAACTTTATAAATCGTCAGTTCTAAAAAGCGATCGCTAATTGCATCTATTTTATTAATCTCACTAACTTGTACATATTTTTGTGGCTGTAGTAAACTTTTAGCTACTTCTCCACTTTCTATGGCTTCTTTGGTTTGATTAATCAGACGTACCATGAGAAATACAGAAACTCTATCAGCGAGATAAGCTGCTGGTTCGTAGGTTATTTGGGCAATAATTCTTTCTAAATTAATTATACCTGACTGATGGAGTCGTACAGAAACCGGAATTATTCTTAACCAACGCCAGATAGGCAACAACATTAGAGTATCATACCAACGTCTCAACATAACATCACCCCAGGATGTTTTCGCTTGAGAGATGGAAATCAACAGAGTTCTTACTAGGAATTCTAGGGCAAAAAATATCCCAAAAAACAGGTCAATTTTCCAAAAATAGTCGATAAACTGACCATTTTCATCTATACTGCGATAATAACTAACTGCTAAGAGGGGAGCAATTTTCTCTTCAAAAAAATTCAGTGCTTGAAATGGTCCTACTTGATTAAAATACTCTACAGACCAAAATTTCATAAAGGCTTGTCTAGCGGAGGAGGTATCAAGATGGTATTCCATTCGACGCTTAAGTTTAGCAAAAGTACCAAATTGATTGGCAACAGAAAAGGGATTTTCTGTGAGTAAATAAATACTTTGTTGACGCAGTTGGGCAAAAAGTTCCTTAGTTGAGGTTGTATTTATTCCCCCTTGTGTAATTTGTTCAGCTAGGGAGTTTACTGTCTCTAAGTAAATACTAGTATCAGGATGAGGTTCAATTGCTTTTATGGGATCATATATTTTTACTAAAGGAGGAATTTCCCGCAGATAAATATTACGAAGGGGAATATAACTTAAGTTAAAAATAACTAGTAAAAGGTTAACTAAAGCAGTTATAGCAACTATCTTATGCCACCAACTGCGTCCTTGTAATTTTTCAGCAATTAGTGGTTTCATACATATTTCCTTTCGTTTTTGATTAATTGTTATATTAAATGTTTACACCATGCTATCAATTTTCGCTTTTAGTTAACCTCTATCAAAAGAATGAGTTTTAGTTATAGGTAAAAAAATCAGAAGCCAAGATGATATCTAAATCCTGATTAGGATTAATAGAAATTAACTCTTGACTGCGTCCACTGCCAAATAACCAACCACCCAAGGCACCTAAACCAACACCCCCTAAGACCTCTTCGGTGGCGATCGCTTTATCTCCTGTTACCGCGGCCAGCACTGTTGCGGCGGCTGCCCCCACTACTGCCCCTTGTAAGATGGAGCGTGGATTAGTACGACGGTCAATTGTTTCTGTGCGAGTAATTACTCTAGAATAACCATCTATATTTTGTCTTCTACCATCTCTAAATATTATTGTTTCTGCTATAAACTGAGATCCATCAGCAACTGGCTGTATTTGACCACTTATTTCTGTGCCTGCGGGAATAATTACTACTCCTTGAGTATCTCTGATATCTCTAAGTACTTCTAGAGTTATTGATAAAAGTTCTTCTTTGGTTAGTAAAATTTTATCTGTTTCATTGGATCCTAGAGGTATTTCTGTTCCTGCTTCAATGATTCTTCGATAATTGTCATTTCTAGTGGGGTATGGTTCTCTAGGATATCTATTATAATCTTGAGCTTGAGCAATTGTTCCTAGGGTACCAGAGGTGAATAACAAAGCTAAAAGTGCAGAGGTAGAAACTTGAGTAACTTTTTGACTAATCATAATTTTTATTTGAACTCAACTATCTATTAAGACAGTAAGTGTTTATTTTTGTTCCTAACTGCAAAAAAAGAAAGATCAACTCATATCTTGCATCAGAACAAAAGTACTAAATAGGCCAACAGGCGAGAAGGGGGAGCACCGGAGCACGGGAGCACCGGAGCACGGGAGCAGGGAGCACCGGAGCACGGGAGCAGGGAGCACCGGAGCACGGGAGCAGGGAGAGGGGATTTTTTGCTAATAATAAATCCCCTTTTTTCTAATAATAGCTAAAAAGAGCGTCAACTTTTGTTGTGTCTAGCTTCTAGCTTACGACAAAATTTTAGAATAAAACAGCCCTGGGGGAGAGGGGGAGAACTGATAAGGGTAGTATTAGTAGGGTGTGTTAGGGCGAAGCCCGTAACGCACCAAATTATGTCAGTAACCAGTAACTTTGGGTAAAGATGCTTTGGTCTGAGATCAAGGGGACTCAAATTACTTATATTATTACATTAATACTACTTACCCTAGAGTTGACAAACTGTATAAAAGAATTAACTATAGAGACAAATGCAACTCCTTCCAGTTAATACCTAAAATGTCTATAGCTATTGACATCGATTTCAGTCACTATTATCTCTACGAAGAAATAGTTAAATACCTCCAAGAAATAGCCGCCAAGTATCCTCATCTAATCGAACTCAAAACAATTGGCCAAAGTTACGAAGGCAGAGATATTATCTTGGCAATTCTTACTAATCAAGAAACAGGCAACTATCTCAATAAGCCAGGATTTTGGATAGATGCTAACACCCATGCAGGAGAAGTAACTGGTTCAACAGTTGCTCTCTATTGTATTGCTTATCTTGTAGAAGGATATCAGCAAAAAGATGGCCAAGCTACCATGTTATTAGATAATTATACCATTTATATTTTGCCAAGGATAGCAGTAGATGGCGCCGAAAAGTATCTGACTACCCCCTATAAATTACGTTCTAGTACTAGGATTTATCCTCATGCTGATAGTCAAAATGGACTACGTCCAGAAGATATTAATGGGGATGGTTTAATCCTACAGATGCGTATTAAGGATGATTGTGGGGCCTGGAAAATTTCTGAAGAAGATTCCCGGTTGATGCTACCCCGTGAACCTAGTGAGTTTGGCGGTACTTACTATACAATTCTTCCTGAAGGTTTAATCAATAACTACGATGGTTATACTATTGAGTTGGCTTCTACCCTAGAAGGAATGGATTTTAATCGCAATTATCCTCACTTATGGAAACCAGAAGCAGAACAAAAAGGCGCTGGAGATTTCCCCTTTTCTGAACCAGAAACTCGGGCTGAAGCTGAATTTTGGCGGCAAAATCGGAATATCAATGGGTTTATCACCTATCATACTTATTCTGCTGTTATTTTACGTCCTTATAGTACTCATCCTGATGAACATTTCCCCCAAGAAGATTTGGAAATGTATAAATTTATTGCTTCTAAAGCTAAAGAAATTACTGGCTATGAATGTGTTTCGGTTTACCATGATTTCCGTTACGATCCTCACCGGGTTACTTCTGGTGCTATGGATGATTACGGCTATGATAATTGGGGGTGGTTTGGCTATACAATTGAATTGTGGGATGCACCAACAGCAGCAGGTATAGAAAAACAAGATTATGTTCAGTGGTTTCGCTGGCATCCTCCAGAAGATTCTCTCAAATTGCTGAAATGGAATGATGAAAAACTAGGCGGTAGTGGTTTTATTGATTGGCAACCTTTTTCTCATCCTCAATTGGGGGAAGTAGAAATTGGCGGCTGGAATGAAAAGGCTGTTTGGCAGAATGCACCATCTCAATATTTACCTGATTTATGTGCTAAACAGTGTCAGTTTGCCCTGATTCAGGCTTTGATGTCTCCCCGTCTTGCTATTACTCGTACGGATATAACTGCTGAAGGAGAAAATATTTATAAATTAGTGGTGCAGATTGAAAATCAAGGGTTTTTACCTACTTATACTAGTAAGAAAGCTTTAGAACGTAAAGCAGTACGGCCAATTATGGTAAGATTATCTCTTCCCAATGATGCAACTTTGATTAGTGGCAAGTTAGAACAGGAAATTGGTCATTTAGAGGGTCGTTCTAACAAGACTTTTACTAAAATCGCACAAGGTAATGATTATCGCTCTCATATTAGTTGGATAGTTAAAATTGAGACGGGATCAGAAGCTGAAGTCACTGTGAAAGCAGAACGCGCAGGAACACTTATTCAAAAAGTAAATTTTATATGAGGTGAAATAATACAAATTCACCAGGAAAAATACTCCTATTTCCGTCGTTTACGGCAAAGATAGGAGTCTATTATTTGATTAGCGGATTCTGGTTACTTTTTATATTTCACTTTAATACTTTAATGTAAATAAATCAACTGAATATCTTGGGGTAAATTAGCTTGTAGCTCCAAAGAAGCATCTAAGAGAATTTGATTAACCTGAGTAAGAGAAATCAAATCTCCTTCTGAATGTAAATAAGTGGTGATACGGGTTGGAGTCCAATTAAACTTTTGATTCATAACCAAAATAAAACGATATAGAGGATTTAAAGTATCTAAACTAGCTTCAACATAACACCACAAGGGGGGAGGAGTGATATTGAAATCATAGTTGATAAATTCAGGAACCTCAACTTTTTGCAGAAAAATATTCGTGTTACGAATTAACCAATCTTGTAAACAATTAAACTCAGATTTGGAATGAGGATTCAACACCAAGCCGCGTAATTCATAAAAAAATTGTCGCCAGGCGATCGCGCTGAAATACTCAGCCACCTCTAAATTAACCACAGTTTCGGTAATTAAACTATATACAATTGGGTGGTAGCGACAAAAAATAGCAGTAAAAAACTTACCCTGTTCGGGATATTCCTGATAATTTTTTAGTAATTCAGCATCGCTTTGAACTTGCAAAGCCTGAATCAAAGGATGATTTGTCTCTTTAAACCTAGGTATGTACACAAAAAATATCCCCCTCGATATTTATAAAATGAGGTTTTTCAATTTATTTGAGCTATCTTAGCAGCAGTTTTCACCGAAAAACCACTAATAATCCCTGGAAAAATTTAGTAAAAAAAGACTTGAAAACCTGTTTTTTTTACTAACAGATAAGTATATTTTAGAAATTGATTGTCTTTTTCTACCTTTGTTTGCGCCTATCTATTTTAACCAAAACTAGAGATTTTGATTTCTTATCTTGCTTTGAGTTGGTAAACTAAATTATGGGCTTTACTTACTGCCTGCCAGAGTAAGGAAGGATAGTTCTCCAAATATAGTGAATTGGGACTTATTGTTTCTAACTCTTCTAAAATTGGCATAATTAAAGAACGAGCATAACTCCCATAAGCGACTCCTGCTACATAACTTTTAGCTGTTTTATCGGCAGTTTTTAAAAGTTCTTGTGCTTTTAATTTTGAAATTGTATAGTTATTAGTACCTCCTGCTAACTGTATAAATCCTGGTAACTGATATTTGAGAACTTTAGCTGCTAATTTAATTGTAGCGTGAGTAGTACCATCTCCTATATCTCCACTCATCGGTCTTCCATCCATTTGCCAAATTAGATAACTAGCACTAGGACTAACAATTTCTGCTAAGGTATTCAAATAGTCAAAAAGATTATGGCCATCAGGACAACTAATAGCTAAAACCTGGAGTTGATCGCTATAAGGTGATAAGACACGCCACAATTCTTCAAAGGCAGCATTTCTTCCTAGTTGAGTATGGATTTCTACAGCTTCTACACCTAACTCAGTTAAACGGGAGGCGATCGCCTCAACAGTAGTAATTAAAGCTTCAGATTGAATTATGTTACTAGGACAAATTGGCAAACAACGTCCACAGCCATAACACTGGTCTGTAATTACACCACTAAAATTAATTGCTTTTGCTGGACAAATCTGTTCACAAGGACGTGGACAAGTACTTGGACATTGACTAGAATTGAAAAAAGCTTTACGAAAATGGGGATCTTCGCCGTCGTTGAGACTAACCATTAACAAAGGTTTTTTTTGATAGAGAAACCCCTTTGCTTGAGCAGTTTTGCCTAAATCTTTAGCTATAGCGATTCCTTCGGAGGCAGCTTTGATTACTGCTGGGTCTGCCGCTACGTCAATACAATCGGCACCAGCTAAAGTATAAGCTAAGGTAATATTTCTCACCGCCGGAAGATGTTGATAACTTGCACCACAAATTAATTTAAACCAAGTTCCTGTGATTAGACTCGAAGTAGCTTGATTAATCATTGAAATATATAGTCATTTATCTATAAAATTATTAAAATATAAGTCTATACAAATGTATTTTCTCTATCCCTTAAGATTGACGGTACATATTCCGCAGAATATCTGCTGGGTCTATGGACTGATTGTTATATCGGATAGCCCAGTGTAAATGAGGTCCGGTAGTTCTCCCGGTCATCCCTATTCTAGCAATTCTCTGTCCTGTTCCCACAGTTTGACCCTCTTTAAGCAATACACCCCTTTGGTCATCTATTAGATAGCGTCCCTGTTGGTTTGTTAGTATATAACCATTGAGATGACAGTAAATATGTTGCCAATTTCCTGATTGAATGGTTATTTGAGTTCCACAGGCTGTATTGTCTGACAACTTAATTATTTTACCACCCCACCAACTGCGAATATAACTTCCTAAAGGTGCCGCAATATCTAAACCATCGTGAAATTCTCTTATTCCTGTAGAGGGAGAAACGCGATAACCATAAGGAGAAGTATAAGCTTGAAAATTTTCTACGGGAAAAGATGCTTGTTGCCAATTAGTGGCTATTTGTACTTCTCTTGCCAAGGTTGGTGAAATTTGAATAGTACCTAAGAGTATACAAATGACGATACTAGATAGAGTTAGTCCCCAAAAATTAGTTAATCTTTTTTTTAGTTTCATTTTCTTTTTTCCTCAAACTCCAAGGCTTTGTGTTAAAAAATGTTAACTTATACTAGAATTTTTGAGTTTTAATAACTGTCTCACCCGGGAAAATTATAAGTGATGTTATCAAACTTCACCACTATTTTATTCCTTTGTTGTTTAAACTCAAACCAAGAATATACCTATAGTTCAAATTTTGCCTCAAAATTCAATAGTTACTGATGAATGTATAGTTCGGAGTTGAGAAAAAATAAGTAATTATACTTAATTTTGGACCACAAAAACTCTTTTAACCTTAACAAGACAAAAAACAAACTTTTCTATCTATGCCTTTGACTGTTATAATTATGAGAAATCTTAACAACATTTGTTAAATCATCTAACAAATAACAAACACAATAAACTACTAAACAACTATGGAATTAGCTTTGTTATTAACTTTACCAGAAGCTTACGCTATCTTTGACCCTCTCGTTGATGTTTTACCAATCATTCCTGTATTTTTCCTCGCCCTTGCTTTTGTTTGGCAAGCTGCGGTAGGTTTTAGATAAACAGGAAATATAGCCAATGCTGAATCATAGATTACAGTATTGGCTTGTATTTCTACTACCGAGATCAAATACGTTTCATTCAAGTATATGTATTTAAAGACTACATGGTAAAGATGCAAAATCTGAGTTGATTACGGGTAACCACTGTAGCATTAAGTGATAACGCGATCGCCCTTTTGAGTAATGAGTAATGAGTAATGAGTAATAAGTTTTGAAGTTTTGAAGTCTTGAAGTTTTGAAGTTATGAGTAAGAGAATTAATGCGATCGCGCTTAAAAATTGGTTAACACTCAAGGCTTATTCAGTATTTTTGTTCTAAAGACCCTTTTCTTAGGCGAAAGAGAAATGAACTTTTTCTCGCGTCAGGCGGTCATCTATGGCCCCGGATTTAAAATCCGGGGCCATAGATGACCACAATAATTTGGTACATAAGTACTGGTGGAAGATGTGAGCCAAAGAGAGTTGCCGCAACATTTTGAAAAGTTTGCTCAAGATGTTTATGTAATTTAGTAAATAATGATATAATAGATTAATAATATTTTTAATCCTGAGTTTTATTTCCCCTTAAAATGTTACAAGCGGCATGAGTAATTCGCATATTTTCGGTACTTAAAGCTAAATGTGGATGAGTAGCTAAAGGTTTTATATGGTCAATATGAGATCCTTTAAGAGATAAAATAGGTTTTTGACAAATAGGACAACATTTATTTTGTTTTTTGTATTGTTCTTTTTTCCATTGTTTTCCTTCTTGAGAATTACGCCAAGCATTGAATTGATTTCTAGGATCATATTTCTCTTTGATTTGATTAATTTTTATCTGAGTTTTTTTTAAGTGTTTGTTAGTTTGTAACTGGAACTTAAAAAGTTTTTCACTCAAGTTTTCTAAGGTAATCTCTGTTTTATGATTCATTTCCCTTAAAGTGAATATATTTGTATTAAAAATTACTAGATTTTATGACTAAATTTAATTAAAAATTATTTTTTCCTTTAATAGTAGCTATATTAGCTTCGAGTTCCGTCAAATAATTATTAGTGGTAACTATTTTTTTAAATAACTCTTTACTGAGTTGATTTAATTCTGGGTCATTGCCTTGTATAAATGGTACCTTAACCACATTGTCTAAGCGGTCTAACAAAATCTGTAAAATTACTTGGAGATTATGGCGCGTTTTTGATTTAATACGAGAATTAGATAAATATTGCTTAATTGAAGAAACAACATCAACTAAAGAATAACTATAAGACCGATTATTGATGCCGATGGGAGTTAAATTTTGAGTGATTTTTCTCGCTTGATATTGAGTAGCGCCATATCCTTTTAGTTGTGTTCGAGTGGTAAATTGTTGTGTTTGTGTCATGAGAAAAGAATCATTTGCCGAGAATTATGAAGCTTTTTGATGATGTTGTTCATAGGTTGCTAACATAGCTTCAATCCAAGGATCTTTTAAGCCAAACTGCTTATAAAAACGGTAAAGTTTAGCAATAACAGGAATAAATACACTTTGCATTTCCTGGATAGTTTGCTGACTTTGTTCCATGTGTTGTTGATATTCAGCTTCTATTTGTTTAATTTCATTTTTCTTACGGGTTACCTTTGCTTTTTGCGCTGCTTGAAGTCGCTGACGATTTAATAATTCTGGTCCAGCAAATTTAGCTAGTTCAATTAAAAGTTCTTGTTGATTGGTTGTGTGGAAATCTATATGAGAAAAGGCTCGTTTAGCATCTGCCTCTGTCCATTCAAACTGTTTGGCAAATTCAATAGCTTCTTTTTTGGTCATGATTGTAGTTGATTAAAAAGCTTTTATCTTTATTTAATTATCTCATATTATCTAATGATTATCAAGTAAATCCAAAAAAAAGCGCCCCTAAAAAGGGACGCTTAGAGTTATATTTTAATCAAGTTCAACTTAACCTTTGATTGCAGGTGCAGTTTCTACACTTGCTAAGTCTAGAGGGAAGTTGTGAGCGTTTCTTT
>NZ_JALKVM010000054.1:0-3825 GCF_057440575.1 Johannesbaptistia floridana | reverse complement strand
GCATTGGAAATGAAAACGCCCGAGCTAGGGCCTTATCAGGGTTAGCCCCCCATTTCCCTGAATTGTTACCTGAAGCATTAGAAGCCGCCCGAGGCATTGGAGATGAAGACCACCGAGCTTGGGCCTTATCAGAGTTAGCCCCCCATTTCCCTGAATTGTTACCTGAAGCGTTAGAAGCCGCCCAAGGCATTGGAGATGAAAACAAGCGAGCTAGGGCCTTATCAGAGTTAGCCCCCCATTTACCTCCTGAATTGTTACCCTCCGCATTAGAAGCCGCCCGAGGCATTGGAGATGAAAACGCCCGAGCTAGGGCCTTATCAGGGTTAGCCCCCCATTTACCTCGTGAATTGTTACCCTCCGCATTAGAAGCCGCCCGAGGCATTGGATATGAATACTACCGAGCTAGTGCCTTATCAGAGTTAGCCCCCCATTTACCTCGTGAATTGTTACCCTCCGCATTAGAAGCCGCCCGAGGCATTGGATATGAATACTACCGAGCTAGTGCCTTATCAGAGTTAGCCCCCCATTTACCTCGTGAATTGTTACCCTCCGCATTAGAAGCCGCCCGAGGCATTGGAGATGAATACAACCGAGCAGAAGCCTTATCAGGGTTAGCCCCCCATTTCCCTGAATTGTTACCCTCCGCATTAGAAGCCGCCCAAGGCATTGGAGATGAAAACAAGCGAGCTAGGGCCTTATCAGAGTTAGCCCCCCATTTACCTCCAGAATTGTTAGCCGAGGCATTAGAAGCCGCCCGAGGCATTGGATATGAAGACTACCGAGCAAGAGCCTTATCTGGGTTAGCCCCCCATTTACCTCGTGAATTGTTACCCTCCGCATTAGAAGCGGCCCGAGGCATTGGAGATGAAAACAACCGAGCTAGGGCCTTATCAGGGTTAACCCCCCATTTACCTCCAGAATTGTTAGCCGAGGCATTAGAAGCCGCCCGCGGCATTGGATATGAAGACTACCGAGCTAGGGCCTTATCAGGGTTAGCCCCCCATTTACCTCCTGAATTGTTACCCGAGGCATTAGAAGCCGCCCGAGGCATTGGATATGAAGACTACCGAGCAAGAGCCTTATCTGGGTTAGCCCCCCATTTCCCTGAATTGTTACCTGAAGCATTAGAAGCCGCCCGAGGCATTGGAGATGAAGACCACCGAGCTTGGGCCTTATCAGAGTTAGCCCCCCATTTCCCTGAATTGTTACCTGAAGCGTTAGAAGCCGCCCGAGGCATTGGATATGAAAACAACCGAGCTAGGGCCTTATCAGGGTTAACCCCCCATTTACCTCCAGAATTGTTAGCCGAGGCATTAGAAGCCGCCCGCGGCATTGGATATGAAGACTACCGAGCTAGGGCCTTATCTGAGTTAGCCCCCCATTTACCTCCAGAATTGTTAGCCGAGGCATTAGAAGCCGCCCGAGGCATTGGATATGAAGACTACCGAGCAAGAGCCTTATCAGGGTTAGCCCCCCATTTACCTCGTGAATTGTTACCCTCCGCATTAGAAGCGGCCCGAGGCATTGGAGATGAAAACTACCGAGCTACAGCCTTATCAGGGTTAGCCCCCCATTTACCTCGTGAATTGTTACCCTCCGCATTAGAAGCGGCCCGAGGCATTGGAGATGAAAACTACCGAGCTACAGCCTTATCTGGGTTAGCCCCCCATTTCCCTGAATTGTTACCCGAGGCATTAGAAGCCGCCCGAGGCATTGGAGATGAAGACAAACGAGCAGAAGCCTTATCTGGGTTAGCCCCCCATTTCCCTGAATTGTTACCCGAGGCATTAGAAGCCGCCCGTGCCCTTGGATATGAATACAAACGAGCTACAGCCTTATCAGAGTTAGTCCTTGGATTGACTTCTATATCTGTAGAGGAAGCATTTTTTTTTATAAAAATACTTCATGCTTTGGCTACTCTTAATCGCCCTCATTTCTTGCAAAATATTTCTAACCTAGCTTCTACAGTTATCAAATTTGGAGGAATTGAAGCCCTTAGAGAAATAACCATAGCCATCAATGATGTTAGTCGATGGTGGAAGTGATGCTATTAGGGGAATGTAGAATTTAGAATGTAGAATTTAGAATGTAGAATTTAGAATTTAGAATGTAGAATTTAGAATGTAGAATTTAGAATGTAGAATTTAGAATGTAGAATTTAGAATGTAGAATTTAGAAGGCGCGAATTTAGAAGGCGCGAATTTAGAATTTAGAAGGCGCGAATTCCACCACCACAAGTAACTTTGGGTAAAGATGCAAGATCTGAGTATAAGCGGACATGATATCAAAATCTGCGTGCCACTTCACGGATTGGGGAGAGATTGTTCACCTGAAGTAAATCCATAATTATGAAAAATCCCTTGGGCTTGAGGTTTAGTTAAAAACTCCGTAAATTCAATCGCTGCTTCAAGATTAGGAGTATTTTTGATAACAGCAATCGGATAAGTTATAGGAGAATGGCTAGTTTCTGAGGCGATCGCAACTATTTCTACTTGATTAGATATTTGAGCATCGGTAAGATAAACTATACCAGCATCAACATTCCCTGTAGCAACGTAATGGAGAACTTGGCGAACATCTTTAGTATAAACAGCTTTAGAATTAACTGGGTCAGCAATTTGGAAAGAAGTTAATATTTCTTGGGCATATTTTCCCGCAGGAACACTATTTGTTTCTCCTAAGGCAATAGTTGTTATTTCTTTGCTGACTAAATCTTTAAAATCATCAACTTTAAGAGCATTTTTGTTTCTATTTTTAGGAACAACTAAAGCCATTTGATTTTTTAATAAATCTCGACGAGTTTCTGTCAAGAGTAAACCCTGTTTTTCTAAATTATCCATTTTGTCACTCGCCGCAGAAATAAATACATCTACTGGTGCTCCCTGTTCTATTTGTCTTTGTAATGAACCTGAAGAGGCAAAATTATAAATAATTTTAGTGCTGGGATGTTCCTGTTTGTAAAGAGGTTCTATTTCTTCCATTACATTTTTTAGACTGGCTGCGGCTGATATAGTTATTTGAGTTTGTTGACTAGCTTGACTAGGATATTCTAGTTGAATATTGTTAAAGCGATTCCATCCAAATACTAATAGTAATGTAATAATACTGATGGTTAAAAATCTGAATACTTTTTTATTTATTTTCATAATTGAACTCCAAAAATTATCGATAATAATAAACTAATAATAAATAACTAATAGCTAATTTTTATATAGCAATTCCCATACTCATGAGGTACATTTTTTGTTCCTGTGATTAGATGTTTCCTTCACATTCTTCTCTTTGTTTTCTCACCAGGTATTAGCAATCATTTACCAACCCGGAATTTTAAATCTGGGAAACGAATAACTTGATGCTTTGTTGCCACCCCTCACTTTTATTTTTGAAAACTTATCAGAATTTGATAAAACTTTAACCTTAATTGAACTAGCGATTTCCTTATCAATCGTAATTTGAGTTTGACCTACTCTAATAACAAAGGCAGGAAAAGTTTCTTCTAGGGTAATTTGTATTCCTTTATCAACACCCATTGCTAAAAGATTTTTAATAATTTGGTTATCTTGATTTCTAATGGCAACGATAATACCTTGGGTTTTAGTTGTGAGGAAATTTAAGGGAGAATAATAAACAGAAAAACCTTGAGTGAACATTTTTAAAGCTAACCTCCATAGTAGTTAATGAGCACCGGGAGAGGGGGAGAGGGGGAGAGGGGGAGCAGGGAGCAGGGAGCACCGGAGCAGGGAGCACCGGAGCAGGGAGCACCGGAGCAGGGAGCAGGGAGCACCGGAGCAGGGAGCACCGGAGCAGGGAGCACCGGAGCAGGGA
>NZ_JALKVM010000053.1:0-3830 GCF_057440575.1 Johannesbaptistia floridana | reverse complement strand
GGATGAAAAGATTATTTTCAGGAATCCCGGCCTGCGTGTAGCCCGGGCCGTTATGTCCTATTTGTAATGAAAATTAAGAGGGTTAACTATGAAATATTTAAATCTAATTTTAGTCTTTTTTATTTTAAGTTCATGCTCAGAAAAAGAAGAACAACAGGTACTAGAAATACACTATTGGACTACTCAAGAAGAGTTGAATGATTTTCAAAAGGAACTGGATGATATGGTGGTTTTCGAAGGCGATATCACCATAGGGTATGATATAAATGATTTGAGTGCTCTTTTAAATCTAACAGAGGTTACAGGAGAGTTATCTTTCCGCAGTAGTAAGTTAGAAAGAATACATTTACCAAACCTTGAATACGTTGGCGAGTTGGATTTTCGTGGAAATACGACCTTAACCACAATAGATCTTCCAAAAATAAAAATGGTAAGCGATGATATTTTCGTTTTTGGTAATTCGGCGCTTAAAACCATACAAATGAATGATTTGCAGAGAATTGAAGAAAATGGGATAGATATTATAAGCAATGATTCCTTAATAACGATCAATTTCCAAAAACTAGAATTGTACAGCTATTTGAATTTTCGATGGAATACTGCTTTAAATCAGGTGAATCTACAGAAAAGCATTCCTGAAAAGTGTGAGGATATAAGCTTACAATTTGATTTTGTAAACACGAACTCTGACTTATTTGAGGATTCGTCTACTTTTTGCTTCTTAGATTTAAAGATATCAAATACTAGTAATTCGAACTTGGAATGGCTTGCTAATTTAGATGGTAATAATATATTGAGTAATACAAAAGTAATTGGTGAGTTTGACATAGACCAATTTTGTTTTCTTAAAGAAAAATTATCTCAGATGGATAACCCTCTAAGGTTCTATGTCGGGGAATCATTTTACAGCTCAGACTTTAGTGGGATTGAGATTATTCAAGAATGTAATTAAATTTGAACAGGACATAACAATGGCTACATGCCATGCCGGTAAAAATCTTCGAGAGGAAAATAGAGATTGAAAAACCCGCGCAGGCAGCAAAAGCCAGGCTTTGCCAGTTTCTCCTTTTGCTGCCTGCGCTAGCATTTGTGAAATGAAAGAAAATGGTAAATTTAGAATCCGGCACAGCACGTAGCCGGGCCGTTCCACACCATTTATAAACAAACAACGTAGAAATAGAGACATAGGAATGTTTCACTATCTTCGCAGCAAAGAAAGGTAAATGAAAAAATTTAGTGAGTACAAAGAAGATGGTGCAAATTGGATTACTCTAGCCACAGGAGAATTCTATCCTGATATTTTGGTGGACGCATGTAATCTATATCGTCCGGTTCTTGAGTTGTTTGGACAGATTTTAAGGCAATCAGAGAGTTCAGATAGGTTGTTTATGATGATTTCCGAGGTAAAACAACCTTGGATGAGAATACAACTAGCAAGAGTTTTTAGGAAATATGTAAGTCCCAGTACTCCTGTAGAGATGTTAAAAAAGAAAACGAAAGCAAAATGGATTTGTGAAGAGTTTGGAAAACAGTTTCGTCCAGTTGTTGAAGTTCAAAAGGCATTTTTATCAAGACCTATGCCTGATGAAGCTTTGTGTGCATTGCTTTGGGAGTATAAAAGTCGTGGACAAAAAGGTTATGACCTCACTGAAAGAATGTTTGAGCTTTTGAGAAGCAAGTTTCCTGAATTAGATATATCAGGTCCTGAGAGAGCAGGAAGAGATATTCTACTTGGAGAGGTGTTTGAAGACTATCCTAAGCCAGATAGACCCGCAGACTTTATGATAAAAGAGGGTGATGATATACTTGCAATAGGATTTGCAAGATATGATGGGGATAGAGGTGGCGCACAAGAGGATGATCGAACTGGAGGGAATAGGAATGCAGCCAATGAACTCTTGCAGTACGCAAAAGGGAAAGATTTACGAACTAAAATCATCTTTGTGAATGATGGACCAGGCTTATTATTAGGTTCCATGTGGAATGATTACGCATATATTGAGGACAGCTCTGATGATATAATTGTAGTGACCTTGAGGATGATTGTGGAAAGAATCACTATGGATTGGCTAAAATCTTAACAAATGGCAACAGGCATAACTAAAAATAAATGGGCTGACGGAACTACGATTATTTCAGACGAAATTTTCGATAATAGTTTTGAATATGAGATATCCTATAAAGGTAAAACTTCTAAGGAGGATTTGACAAATAGCGAGGCACTTCAGAACTATAAAAGAGTCTCAGATACCGAAGGTGATAATTTGCTTTTTTATGGAGACAACTTAGATGTTCTGAAATATCTACATAACCAGCAGGAGTTCAAGGGTAAGGTTTCATTAATATATATAGACCCTCCTTACGGTACAAACAGCGTATTCTATTCCCGTAATCAAAAAAGCTCCTATAAAGACGATTTGATTGGAAGTCATTTTATAGAGTTTTTGCGTCGTCGGTTAATTTTATTGAGAGAGTTACTTTCGGATAATGGGTCACTTTACCTTCATTTAGATAGCAATATGGCTTTTGAGGCTAAATTAATTTTAGATGAAGTTTTTGGGGCGAAGAACTTTAGAGGTTTTATTACTAGAAAGAAATGCAGTAACAAAAATTACACAAAAAGTACCTATGGAAATATTTCTGACTATATATTATTTTATTCTAAGTCAGACGACTTTACATGGAAAAGAGCAACAATTCCCTGGTCTGAAGAAAAAATAAAAAAAGAATATCCGTGTATAGACGAAAAAACAGGACGTCGATATAAGAAAGTACCAATTCATGCACCCGGTACTAGAAATGGCGAAACAGGTAAGCCATGGAGGGGAAAAATGCCACCTAAAGGAAAACATTGGCAATATACTCCATCAAAACTAGATGAATTAGATGCCAATGGCGATATCTATTGGTCCTCGAACGGAAACCCTAGAAGAAAAGTCTATTTTGATAAGGATAAGGGAGTCCCTGTTCAAGATATTTGGTTAGATGTTCAAGACTCAGTTAACCAAAATATCAAGATTACAGGATACCCTACTGAAAAAAATCCTTTTTTACTTGAAAGAATAATTAATGCTTCTTCAAACCAAGGGGATATCGTTTTAGACTGCTTTTCAGGGTCAGGTACTACTTTAGATGTTGCAAATCAATTAGGAAGAAGGTGGATAGGTGTTGATAATAGTTTAGAAGCAATACGTAGTATTTTCAAACGTTTCTTTTCTGGTTTAGAGGAAATGGGTGATTATGTAGAGAAAAAAGATAAAAGAAGCAAAGACTCAAAAGATCAAATGACTTTATTTGAGCCGAAGACTAAATATAATGTGAATTCATCAGAGTGTGATAACTTTTCTTTCTTTGCTGACGAAAGGTTTTATAAAGAAGCCGAAGAGGTTTTTGAGGAGTTAAAGAATAAGAAATAAAACGGTGTGGAACACAGTGCAGCCGACAATACTCCGCTGCGCTCCGTACTGCGGCTGCACAACCCGTTGGGTGCAAGCCCTACCGGGAGGAGCCCTCCCTCCCGCCCGGCACTGCGCACATCCTCGCCTAAGGGCTCTTATGTGCGGCAATTGCTCGGGCTCACAGCCGACCCGCCCTGCACCCAACACAGGGCTACACACAATGGGGGTAAAATCTTAGAAATGAAAAAGGGTGGATAAGAAATCCGCACAGTCAGCAAAAAGCCAAGCTTCGCCAATTTCGTCTTTTTGCTGCCTGCGCTGTATCTTTGAAATAGAAAGGAGAGGGGTGGTTAAAAAATCCCCCACTGCGTGTAGCCTGGCCGTTCACAGACAATCGCGCAACAGAAAACAGTATCTGTAAGAATTTGAAAT
>NZ_JALKVM010000052.1:0-28886 GCF_057440575.1 Johannesbaptistia floridana | reverse complement strand
ATGGAGATGGGAAAGACGACATCTTTCGCTATATCCCTGGTACTTCAGGAGCAGATGTGTTTCTTTCAAATGGTTCGCAGTTTGGTGGCTCCGCAACCAGTGGCGCTCAGGAAATGAATAAGTTAGAGCAGTTAGAGCAAACTGCTCATCAATTAGTGAATAAATATCGCCAACAGCAAGGTTTACAACCTTTGAGCTTAAATCAAGCTATTACTAAACAGGCACGCCTTCATAGTCAGAATATAGCCGAGGGAAAAGTTCCATTTGGTCATCAAGGGTTTGAACAGCGTGTAGAAGCGATCGCCACTCAATTACCCCATCATCGATCAGCAGAAAATGTGGCCTATAATCAAGGTTATAGTGATCCTGCTCAACAAGCAGTAGCAGGTTGGATTGATAGTGCTGGTCATCAAAAAAATATGGTGGGAAATTTTAATTTTACTGGCATCGGGGTTGATCAAAATCAGGATGGTGTTTATTATTTCACACAAATCTTTATCTTAAAACCTTAGAAACTGTTTGAACGAAAGTGTCAGAAATGGGTTCTCAAAAATTGACTGAAATTGATTAAAGAGTCCTTTCTTTCTATTTTTAACTTAAGCTGCTATAAACATTTCTTTTAACAAATTAACTCTCTCTAAAAATATTTTTCTTCTCTCAAATAAAGACACGAATTCTCCCATAAATATTTGAGGTCTAAAGAAGTTTTTTACTTCTTCAAATAATTTACAAAATCTTTCGGTAGTGAAGTAAATCTGTGGATAGCTATATAATCTCTCTATTAAATTCGTATTTATTTATATAAAGTCCAATTACTAGATCGTGCATTGGAGAGATTTTTGAGAAACAGATTGTTTTCCTTTGTAATCGTTTAATTCTTGTCCTTAATGTTAAATGTTTTCTTTCAATTTTCTGCATTTTATACTTGCTTACTATTCTTTCCTCTTTTGATAAATGACGTTGATAAGTTTTCAAATTATCTGTGTAGAATTTAGTAATTCCGAATGGTTTTAACATTCGTTTTAACTTCAAAAACATTCGGTCTTGTCTTTGCCCTAGAACATAAGCCAGTATTGTTCCACTTTCATGGTCGATCGCGTGCCAAAGCCATCTTTCGTGACCTTTTTTAGCAACATAACTTTTCATTTCATCTACTTCTGCTTTTTGAAGTATTACTTCGATTTCTTGAGTTTTTCGTTGTTTTAACCATTGATGATTTACTTGTTCAATTAAAGGTTGTTTTTTTAAGTTCTGATGCTACCGTTTTTTGAGATATCTCTAAAACTCTAGCGGTCTCTCTGATTCCACTGCCATTAACTACCATTCGAGGTATTTTTTTCTTAACTTCTTTTCGACATCCATTATAACTGTAATCACAAATAAAGCTACGGCGCTCGCATTCGGAGTTTCGACAAAGATATCGTTGTTTTCCTTCTCGGTGAAAAACCATTTTTTACTACATTTGTAGAATGGCAATGTGGACATTCTACCGGAATCCAAACAGTCATTAGCATATTTCTTGAGTTCTTCAATCATCATACTAATCAGATATTTATCATAATTCATCTATCTTTCCACAGATTTACTTCACTACCGGAGTCTTAGCAATACAAATATGAGACCGTAGTGGCCAAACTTTTCAGCAGCTTTGGAAAAGAATTACAATCTGGGATAGTCGAAGATATTTAACCGATGGATATTGCGTTTATGCCGATTATATTGAACCAGAGAAACACGCCGTTTTACCAAAAACTAAATTGACAAGAGTAGAAGGGGAAAACACACGGTTGCGACATTACTTAGCTCGATTACATCAAAACACTTTATGTTACTCAAAATGCGTAAAAATGTTATGGTATTCAATCCGATTACTGATGCTCTATTTGCGATTTGAAATGATACCAATTCAATACTAAGCAACTGCTAATTCAGCAACGCCTATGTAGTTATGGACTCAGGCACATTTTTACTCTTTTTAGAATGAAATAGCCCTGCTCTATTGGGTATCTTCTTTGCTGGAAATCGCCTTAAGATTTTTGGTATTCTAAGGCCACCAACGTCCTACATCCTGAATAGCAACAGCCATTTCTTGAATTGCCTCAGTTCCACCTAAAGATTTAATAACAGGAATTAAAGCACTGAGATCTGATAATAAGTCTTTTCGAGTGCGACTAGCTAAAATGGGAAGTGTATTGCGCCAAAGCGGATAAATCTGTTCCCGTGGAAGTTGTGAAAGATATAGGCTTATAAGTTCTAATTGTGATTTTCTGCTATCATCGTTGATAAGGCTAATAACATTTAGTATTTTTCTTAAGACCTCTTCTAACTTATTTTCTGGGAGATAATCAATTAACAAAAGCGTATTTAGAGCTAAAGATTCTTTAAAAAGCTCATTTTCATTCTTGTTTAATTCATTCCAAATATTCATTGCTCGGTTATTCCATATATTTATTAATTCTAAAAAGATTGATTCTGGTATGGTCTTACCTAGTTCTATTAAATCTGTTGGTTCAAGTTCCATAAAATTTACGTTTGTGTCTCTATTATCTTTAAAAATATAGTTTTTTAATAAACTTGTTTGATTAGATTGAGGAAAACACACAATAAGAGTAATTAAAGTTTTTATTTTCAAATAAGAAGAGCTGTTAATTTTTATTAGTGCTATGTCAAGTGCCACATTTAATAATTGTTCTGATAAATAAGGTGCTATTTTATTCAAAACTTCACTGGTAAAATACGCATCATTATTGCTATTACTTGTTTGGAAATTACTAATTCTATTCAAAACTTCATCCTTAAATATATTGTCTCGCTGAAATTGATGTAAATAGCAGGCAAGCTCTGCGAACGTCTTGATTCTAAGATCTGAATCTCTAATTATGTTGGCTAAATTTAGAGCTTGTGTTAATAAGTCTGAATAATTTTCAAAAAAAGGAGCTAATTTAATTAAGTTATCGGATATTTTCTGGTCAGTATCTCTTTGTTGGTCTCCAATGCTGACTTGATCTTCCCCTATGTTTTGTGCTATCCTCTTTACAGCGTTTAATCCTTCTTCTAAAAGATCTTGTCGTACATTAGGCGCTAGTTTAACTATTATATCTACTAATAAATTTTGATCCTCTAATTTTCTTACTGTGTCCAGTAATTCTTTTAATTGAGAGTTATTCAAGTAGGGGATAAGTTTCCTAATCGATACTTTTCTTCCTAGATCTCTTTTAATTTCCGTTGCTACTTTAATTATTGGTGTCAGTATATTTTCTTTGAGAGATTCTGGTATTGAAGAAACTAACTTAACCATTGCCTCTACTTTAAATTCATTTAACTCTTTAATTCTAGGTTGCTCTTGGTTGTCATATTCTTTTTGACATCGTTTCTCTATTATTGGTATGATCTCTTGTTCTAATAAATCATTTTTTTGCTCATCTGATACATAAGAAATTAGCTTAACAAAAGCTTTTTCTCTATATTCATCTGCTTCAATTGTTTCGGCTATACTTAATGCTGTAGCTAACAATGGATTGGACAGATGAGGAATTAAGTCAATTAATACTATTGCCCGACTCTCATTATTTCTAATTGATTGAATTCTTTCCAGTATTTGTTGGAGTAACGGTATTGACAGATAAGGAGCTAATTTTAATAAAGTATTTATTCTATTTGTGTCATCTTGAATAAGCTGGGCTGAAATTGAACTATGTTGACTTATATATTCTTGACTTTGTGTTTCAGTAGTGTTATCTATAGAAGAAATTTGACTATTATTTAGGTTTAAATCTTGTAATAAATTATTTAAATATAGTTGACAACTAACTACACAAAGTAACCTTTTTACTATTTCTTTTATTTCTTCTATTTCTAAATTTAAAAAACGCAATGAATCTAACTCATTAGAAAGTAACCTTTTTACTATTTCTTCTATTTCTTCTATTTCTAAATTTAAAAAACTCAATAAACCTAACTCATTAGCAAGTAAAACTATTTGATTTATTTGTGAGTTTGAAGACAATAAATCTAACTCATCTTTTAAAACCATTTTTTTCCTCTCTCTAACCTCCCTAACCTCGTAGTTATTGTAATTTTGGTTTTCATTATTTCTAGGCTGTCTGCTCTCTAAGTATTTAATGATATCTAACTCTCTAAAATTTTTAATAGAATCTATGAGATTTAAGTATACTGTGTTAATTTCTTGTGTTAATTCATTATTATGTAAAAGATTAGAACTCAATTTTTGTGGATAAAAACTATGGAAAATAACATCAATTATATTATTTAAATCTGATATTTTTTGCTTTACTTTTTCCTTCAATAAATCCCTCAAAAATGTTGATAAATAGGGAATTAATATTTTTAAATTTTTGGATCTATGACAATTATCAATATTTTTACTACTAATAAAAGTCTGTATATCTTTATCCAAAACTTCTTCTATAACTTCTTCTATTTTTGGGGTTAATCTGTGAATTACTGTCGTTTTATAATCTGAAGAAAAAAAATAAGAAAAAAATACGTCTAATCCACGCAACTGATTATTTATGGTAAATTTATTTATTATGTTTAAAGCTTCATCAAATTGAGAATTTTGTATTTGGTTGGGAGATTTTTCAGCACAAATATTTCTATAACCATTAATTATAATTTCCTCCAGTTCCAACCGTTTTGATTCACGTCCATAAAAATATTTCTGTTTTGAAAACGTTTCTAGTGATTCTTGAAATATTTTGCTTATGTCTGAAATGTATGATTCTGATGTTGATAAATTAACAGCTATATATGCTAGTGCAAAAGATTTTTTTACAAAATTTGTTTTTTGTCGAGCATAACTAAGTGCTATATCTTTATTGTCAATATTTTCTCTAACCATTTGTCCCAAATTTTCAGGTGAAAAATTATCGGCTAAGCTATTTATTGATGCTAGGATAAGAGCATAGCGAACCTGGAGACCAATTGCTTGAGAGCGAGAGCCATCTGTTTCAAATAGTTTTTCCGCGAGTTTCCATGCGCGGTTTACATCCGCCAAATAACCTGTGACTTGTTCTAAACTGCCTCGTGTCTGATACCAACCATTTTTCCCTTCATCTGTTTCTTCTTTGAGCAAATTATGCAGTTCTATCTCACAACCAGCTTTTTCTATATGCCAAGCAAGATTGGAATGAATATAACCATCATCGTTTAAAGTCTGCCATAAGTCGTTTTGAGTTTGTTTTCGATAACTTTTTAATAATTGTTGATGAGCTTGAGAAAGAGGTAGTGCTAACCCTGGTAACTGCCAATCTTCATGTGGTTGTGTGGCCAATTCAACTAATTTACGGGCTAAATCGTGTAAGAGGTCATGTAGACGATAGTTAATTCCTTCTTCACTGGACACACCTGGTAATAATAAGGATTTACTTCGTAAATCGATTAAAGTTTCTTCAGCTTTATCTTCATCACATTCCCACAAAGTTGCTGCCATTTTTTTGGTAATGGTCACATCATCTGGTAATACTCCTAACCAAGTGAACTTAGTTAATTCACTAGACTCTAATCCTCTTAAACTTAGATTAAAACAAGCTTCTAAACTATATTTTTTTCGCTTTTCCTCATTAGATAAACAAGGTTTCGGTTTCTTTAGATCTAATTTGTCTAATTTGACAATTTCTGATTGTAAATCTGAGAGAATTTTTGGCCAAGATATTCCCTTATTAATCCGAGCTGCTACTAATTCTAAAGCTAGGGGTAAGTATCCTACTGTTTTTGCTAAAGTTTCGGCTTTTTCACGTTCTTCACTAGTTAGCTGATTAGTTAAACATTTAGTTAATAACTCTAAAGATTGTTCTGGAGTCATGATGTCTAAATTAAAAGGAATTGCGCCTTGTACAGGAACTTCTCTAGTGGTAACTAAAAGTTGACATCCTTTTCCAGCAATTTGAAAAGGCTCTACATGTTCAAGATTCCAGAGGTCATCAACTACAATTAAGGCTTTTTTATCTGCTAGTAAGGTTCTTAATTGTGAAGTTGCTACATCTACATTAGTTGGTTTAAAGTCATAATCTCCTAATGCTTGTATCCAACCATGGAGAAATGACAGGATATCTGGTTCTTGACCTAAAGTCGCCCAAAAAATACCATCAGGAAAGTGTGATTGTACTTCGGTATCATGGACTAGAGCTGTTGCTAAGGTAGATTTGCCAATTCCTCCTAAGCCATAAATAGCTCTAATAACTAAAGTTCCATTTTGAGCTGCTTCTTGAGATAATAGACGATTTTTCAGTTCATTACTTACTTTTGGACGTTTTACAAAATAGGGAGGTAAAGGAGGTGCTTGAAAGGGAATTCTATTCGTTGAGCTTTTTTTTTGAGGTAAATATTTTTTCAGAAAATCCCTCAAAAATGATGCTGATGCTTTGGCTGCAAAGTCTCTAAAGGAGTCATCTTTATACTGGTCTGCGTAATCACATACACCCTTGACAAAGATCATGTACTCAATTTCCTGAATTTCTGAGACAATCCCTATCGCCTCTCCTTCCATTTCTAAACCAATTATCTTTCTTTGTACATTGGCTATTTTGTCAAAAATATTTTCATCTTGAATAACTGCTGTTCCTGTTCCCACTGTTCCTAGATGTACTTTGAACTCTGGATCTGCTTTAGGCTCATCAGGAAAGTCCCATTCCTGAGTCTTATGATATTCTCTTCCTTCTTCTGTTAACTTAAATCCTGTTGCTTCTATCCATTTTTTTTGTTTTAATCGTTCTCTGGTAGCTTGGCGGTCTAATACATACTTTTTGATGGGTGCATAGTCTTGCAGTTTACTTATTTTCTTCGCTTCTAATGCTGCAATTGCTCTGAGTAACCATTCAGCTTGGTAATCAATGGAAAGTGGTCGCTCATCAACAAAAGTTGGTTTCCACTCCTTCATTATTTGTTCTACAGATGTTTTCCACGTTCGTTTGAGATTAAAAGTAGTTATGTCATGTTGTAATTGTCCTTCTTTGATTTTGCCCTCATCGTGGCGAAATACTTTCTCAGCTACTATGACATCTCCTAAGAAAACACCCCATTGACGACGACCCGCACAAATACCGCACATAGCTAAGCACTGTGGACTCAATTCCTTAGTCAGCGCAGTAGCTAAAGCTGCTGCTTCGGTTGCACCCATTCCATGAGCCCACATGGCGGCTACTTTGAAGGAAAAATCTTGTTCACTCTCAAAGTCTTTAATGTAGTATTTCGTAAAGTTATCTTCTTTAACGTCTGTCCATGAGTCTATTCCGCCTGTTACTGCCATTAAAGCATCAAATTCTTCTTTAAGAGCAGCAATGATTAAGACGTTGGCTTTACTTTCTGTCATATTTTTGCTGGAATATGGGTTAAGAGATTGGCTAATCGACTTTAGACATAGATGTGCCTTTTACTAATTATAACTATACTTGATGTTAGGAGGGTCGATTTTTGAGAAAATCATTAGAAGATTATCTCAAAAATGGCAAACAAGAGCAGGGCAGCATAGCAACCGATGAAAATCATAGGTATTGTTGATTCTATCTTAGCCATTGATTGATATTTCTGAGGATCTTTGCCCTCACCTAAAGCTACCCATTCTGCCCAAAACAAAGCTACTGGTAAATGCTTTTCTAAACCATGAATCACTTCAAATTTGCCTCGATTTAAGCTTCCATAATGCTTACTTAGTGATTGCCAAGTTAAAGACAACAAGATTCCTGCCAATGCTACTGTTATGATTCCTATTCCTGATGGTAACGAAGGGGAAGATTGAACTTTCGTGACAAAAAAACCCGCTACTGACATCAAAAAAGCATTAGCTGTCAACATAATGCTATGAAGTGTCTGGCGACGAGCTACCACTTTCTCCATTGTTTCAACATAAAGTTTATATTGCTCAAAAATTAGCTTTTTGGTCTCCAGATCTTCTCCTAAGTCAACCGGAAACAGTTGTCTATCAAATTCTGTTGGTTGAGAGTTCTCTTGTGTCATTTCTCACGTCTTACTGGTCTTTCAACTAATTATACTGCTAATTTTTTCCCTTAAAATTTGAAGCACAGCTTTTTTGTATAGGTTTAGGTTTTGTGGATAAACTCAAATAAAAAGTATTATCAATACTTTTTATTTGAAGGTCGATTATATACTTTCTAACTCTTTTATAAGGAATATTATATATACTTTTGAAAATGATATTTTTTTAAGTTAGCTATTGCTAGTTTGTGTTTTAAGCTCTTAGTAATGGGACTTTCACACAAGCAATGTAACCCACATTCCGCAGGTTCTCTTTATACTTTTAACATATTCTCCGCGAACGATATGCCCATCAAAGGTTTTAGCTTTTTTGATTAGACTAAAGTCAAAATGCCTAATCACCAGCAATCCAAAACACTACTTTGATTTTCTTCAAAAATCAGCGTTTTAAATACGTAATTTATTATGTTTAAATCGCAATATGCGGAATGTGGGATTAAATTGAGTAGGAGTTAATTGCTCCACATGTTCTAAAAGTTCCAACTCAGTCATCACTCACCTTTCTTGCCAAGCGTTTTATGAAAGTACGAATTACTTGACGTTTAGTCTCTTGCTGTTCATAGCAATATTTCTCCAGCAATTCAAACTCGCTTTCTGGGAGTTGAATTGTTAAAGTTCTAATTGGTTCGTGAATAACTTTTCTGGGCATGAATTTCAATGTAATTCTTATATTCATGATACATTAGCCGAAATAAGTATGGCTATTTTTTTAGTTAGAACAATTTTAAGGTTTTATTCAAGTTTTCTTCTTCATGCGATCGCATCTACTCCCCCTCTATCTCAACAACCCTTATTGGATTGCCATATTCGTTAAAATCCAGAGTATATTTACTGCTATTCATAACACGTGGCATAACTTCTTCTCTCAGAATAGGGTCTGACAACCAGGCATTCAATTCTTCTAGCTCTGATAAAGATTCTCTCTCTGTGGACTTGCACTTGCCCATAGAAAAAGCGCTCTTTGCCCAGTTTTTGATACTAGAAGACACATTAGCCGCATCATTTGGTTCTGTATCTATTTCTTCAGGTTTTGATGTCTGTGGGCTATTTTCAGTGGAATTAGGAGAAGTAGCTATTTCTGCATTGTCTTGGGTAGGTTCAGTAGGATTTGATTTAGGTTGATGGGGGAGATTTATTTGGCGATCGCTAATTAATATTTTACTGTCTTGCTCTCGTCCAGATTCGGGAATATCGGCAATAGGTCGCATATCAGCAGGGAAGTCTTCGGTTAAAGCTCTTTGATGAGTCAGCAACTGCTCTTGTTCGTCTGGCTTAATCTCGATGCCATTCTCCATTCTCATAGCAGCATTTATATATCTCAGGTGCTGCTCGTCTCTGTATTGCTCCCAGGAGATAGCGATATTAGCCGGATGCTTCCTAAAATGCCGAAGAACATCAGCCTTTTTCTTTGAGATATTCCCACCATAGGCTTTCTGCCAATCAGTTGCCAACCACAGCACAAAATTAGGGTCAAGTTTACCGTTAATAACCCACGCCCCTTCTGGTATCCAGGAATTAAATGCTGTCCTAGCTTTACTTGTGGGTTTTACAACTTCTGTTTTTGAGGTAATTTCAAGATTATTTGATATGGCGGTGGTAGATTCTTCGTCAAGGTAATCTGTAGGTTCAGCTAAAGAATCTGTTGATTGTCTTGTGCTATCAAAATTAACTTGACTACCACAAATGCTATCTGATTCTAATTCAAAAATTTCTTCTTTCCCAAAAGAAATATTATTAACTTCTTTATTTAGTTGATCTTCATTATTTATTAGAGTTTGATTTCCCACTTGTGGATGACCCAGATGTGGGAAATCAACATCTGGTAAAGATGTATTCATAGTAGGGGTTTCAGTTACTTTACTCTTTAGTTGATTAGTTGAATTTGTTCGAGGAGCTGCCTTAGATGTGTGTGAGTTGCTGACATCCTGATTATCGTCCAGTGCCTCAACAGAAATCTTGGCTTCGGGCTGGACGATAAAATTATTCTTCTTATCTTGGGGATAATTTGGCTGATGAGGAGCTTCATGGAGATTAACAACCCACTCCACAATCTGCCCCAATTCATTCCTTATGGCAGCACGAACCAAATAACCTACCGCATAACCTTGAGCAAGAGTGCAGCCAAAATATAAAATAGAAAGCAGAAATCTAGACAAGGAGATAAATATGAGCGAGGGTTTAGAATTCAAAGCCCCTTGGGGTATGTCGCTACTTGTAATGACAATTGTTGGTTGCATGATTCTTCTTGCAGTTCCCCTTATTGGTGTTGTAATGCAACTTCAAAAAGATTCCCTATGGCGAGTATTAACAATTGCACTTCCCCTAGTGATTTTGTTCGTTTCCCTTCTCTACAGTGTTAGGGGTTACTTGCTTACAGACAGCACACTTCAGGTTCAGCGATTGGGTTGGAATTTAAAAATTGAACTAGCCAACCTAATCAATGCTGAGATTGATCCGCAAGCGATGGAGAAGTCGATTCGATTATGGGGTAACGGAGGACTTTTTAGTTTTACAGGTAACTTTCGTAATCTTAAACTTGGCTTTTATCAAGCTTATGCTACAGAGCCGCGTAGAGCAGTTATCTTGAGATTTCCCCAACGTACAATCGTTCTCACTCCAGATAATCCAGAGCGTTTCGTCAGTGAAGTGCTAAATCGGCAAAACAGTTAACCCGCATTTCTCACAAAAAGAGCGATCGCCAACGGAGCGAGCCACTGCGCGATCACGATAAACAAACCTCAATCTCCACAAGCTTTTTAGCCACCCTGTCACCCAGTCAGCTATCTTTCACTGTCAGTTTAGTTTCCTTAAAAAGTTTTTATCGTTGAAAACCTGCCAGAAGTTAGCATCCTTTCGGATTGAAGTATTTTCTTCTATCCTCCGCATTACCAGAGGCATTCGCTTTTTCTGGCATCCTTTATCCTCGCTCGTGATTTTGCTTTCCTTACGGTTGGCTTACTCTGCTATCTCACGGGGTGACGAACTATTTAAAAGCTTTACTGGGTAAAGGATCAAACCGTTAGTATTTCTATAAGAAATCAAGTATAAAAGAGTAATATTTGAAGCATAAATATAGGTTAGTACTTTATTAGTTAATTAGTTATATTTGGGGTTCAACAAACTCTTTTACCTTTTTAGATTCACTTATTCTCATTTTATTCTTTTGTTTTATTTATTAATATTCCCCCCCCCTTTTTCTCTAATTATTTCCTATTTATATTGACTCTTGATAAATTTTTTTGATTCTTTCTTTTGCTTTTATTCCTCTCTGATAAAATTTAAATTTATTCAGATTTAGCTCCATAATTTTTAACACCATATCTTCATATTTATTTTCTATATCTATCCACGCTGTTCCATAAAGACCTAACCAAAAATCGCTATTTCTTTTTATTTTACTGTTTGGCTTTTTCTTTCTTCCTAAATATTTCTCTAGCCCTTTTCTTTTTAGTTTTTCTCCACTTAAACTTCTGCTAGTATAAGCTATTGCTACCAATAATAGTATACTATTTAATCTTTTTTTATTTGCTTTACTTCCCTCTAGATTATAACCTCCCGACTTATAATCTTTAAACATTGTTTCAATTCCCATTCTTTTTTCATATATGTGTACTACTAATTTCATGTCTGATAATGATGTTAAAATATACCAAGGTTCTTCTACTCTCTCTTTTTTTCTTTTTTTCTTTTGATACATTACTAAGTTGTTGCGACTAAATCCTGTTTTTTTTGTTGTCTTTATTCCCATTTTTATTTGCTTTATACCTGTTTTGATCTCTATTTCGCTTAATTTGTCATATCTTTTTCCTCCTTTGTGATAAAACGTTCCTGATTTTTGTCTTAAAGCAAAATCTACTTTTTCTTTTCTTTTACTTTTTTCTTTTTTTAACCATGTTGCCAACTCGATTGAATGGAACTCTCTATCTCCAATTACTACTACTTTGTATTTTTTTAGAGCATTTAATACTGGTACTAGTACTGCTTTTTGTTCATTTAAATTACTATTACCTTGTTTTTCTAAAATATTCCAATACAAAGGTATTCCATGATTTCTATATATTAAGCTAACCATCAAAATATTATTTTCTATCCACTGGGTCCTATCCCATGCTATTATCAGCAGTGACATTGGTTTAAACTTCATTTCAATAATTTTTTGGATAATCGGTAACCAAATCAAACTGATGCTTATACTACTTAATGCTAAAAACCTTTGAATATGTTTTCGACGGCTTTCTAATAAAATTGGCTTTCGATAAATAAGTGGCTAACTTACCTATTTGACATGTTCGATGTTCGTTAATTATTTTGATTAGTATTAATAGGGTTTGAATTTGCGTCAAACTAAAGTGCTTTTCAAAATGCTCCGGCCATTTTTTGATAATATTCATTTTTTTCTTTCTGACATTTTTTTGGTTAAGTCATCATTAATTTTGACAAAATTTCGGTCAGATTTTGATAATCACTATTAATACTTATATACTTTTTATTGATTTAGAATCACTTGTATTATGTACTTGCATTGTAAAAAATAGCAATCTATAAAGTCAAACCCTTAACAATTAAAGCTTCTAGCTTCTTCGTCACCCTGTGAGCTCTGCTATTAAACAGACAACTCATAAGGCTTACTGTAGTTCCAAGTATCTGAGATACGAGAGCGGGTGGGTTCTGTCTATACTCCGATGGGAATTTAATCTGTCGCTCAAAAGACTAGCGAGCTTTTGAGCTACCCATTCACTTTTTAGTTTGAGTGTAGAGAGCCTATTTCACTCATTGGTGAATGACGAAGCTTCATCAACAGTTCACATTTGTTAACCCGTCTGAACTTCAAGAATGCCCTTCCCAGTCAAGGCTACTAGGATAAGGATACTTTCGTGGTCTGCATTCCATTGGGTTCATTACTTACTACCAATGTGACCAGGGGACTTGACCCCTTTACGTGAGGACAGTAGGACAGACTCTACGCTTGAGAATAGTTTCTCCACTCAATAATAGAGAAGGACTAAATTACTTCTCTGATACTCGACTTCTACATCGCACCGCTAGTTTCACCCCAAGTTAACAAGACTTATGCTATTCCATTTTATAACTAATAATACATTTTATAACTAATAATAATTTAATAATCGTATTTAATTGTATAAACTTTTATGACATTGTCTCTAATTTGATCTTCAAATAGGCAATGAGAACATCTTGAACGTAATTCCTTCCAAAGTAATGCTTCTTCATAGTGTTCAAGTTCTGTGGGAATATAATCTAAAAGAGTTTTTGCAACCACAACAATTAAGCTTTTTTTAACTCTTGAAAATGCTACATTGGAGCGATTTAGACTGAGAAGGAACTGAACATTATTACTAATTGCCGATAGATTACTGGCGGTTGCCGAAACTATAATATTATCTCTCTCGCCCCCTTGTACTTTTTCAACGGTGTCAATCACATCAACGGATTGTCCGTAGTAGTCTTTCAATTCTGTTTTTAGCAAGGATCTTTGGGTTCGATGGGGTGTAAGAATAGCAGTAGAATTATCAGGAAGTTCTCCTCCTGCCTCAAGAATTGTTTTGATGATTTCAACTTCGAGTCGATTTATTTGTTTGGATTGATTTTCATTATGAACCACAAGATATAAGCCTTCTTCATTTCCGCTTAAAAGTGTTTGCCAATTTCTTTCTGTTTGAGATTCTAGTCTAATTTCATTTTGATTTTTTCCTGTCAATTGAATATTATCTTTAAGATAAACAGGTTCGATCAGTTTACGAATTTCATAAGGTAAACGAAAAGTGTTATTTAAAGTTGAACGTAGTATTTGATTATCGTCTATAGTAAAATCTGTATTTTCCTTCAAGTTATTAATAGCTTGATATGCACTAATATAAGGTTGATAAAGCAAAACTGGTGGGCGTTCTTCATTATCCCAATCATGGGTAACGATCGGAGCAAGTTGTCGATGATCTCCTGCTAACATGATTTCTCCATCATCTCTCACTAGGGTGGCTAAAGCTAAAAAATGAGGAAACACCATCATACTTGCCTCATCGACAATCAAAGTAGTTGTTTGAAAACCTTGAGGGTAATCCTTTTTAAATGTTGTTTTTGTCTTTAACTCGTTGACCATTTTTAAAATTCCATTCGTCGTTCCTCCTATTACCAAAACTCCACTTGAACGCATTTGATTAACGTTAGTAACACAAGGTTTAGAAGAAAACGTTGCTATATTTGTATTTTTAAAAAACTCGTTATTTCTAGAATCAACTCGACTTAGTTGAATTGATGGCACATTTAGGTTCAAATTAGAGGCTTGTTGTTGCAAAATCGGTAAAAGGTTATCTAAACGTAATAGTAAGTTATCTACAGCAGTATGAGTATGAGCAGTGATAAGAACTATATTTCTAGCAGAACAATGGGCAAGAATTCTCAAAAAGGTAGCGATCGCAGTTGTTTCTGTTTTTCCAGTGCCGGGGGGTCCTTGTAATAGTTGAATTCTGGTGTTGAGTCCATTTACAATTGCTTCAATTTGTTTTTGATCTAGCTGTTTTTCATTGGGGAAAGGAATAGTTTGAAGAAATTGCTCGTATAGTGCTAATTGATTATTCTGAAGAGGATTTTGTTTAGGAATTAGAGGTTGTTCAGGATTAAGCCACTGACAAATGTGATTTCCTTGACTGCTAGATAATTTTTCATCGACTCTTCCCGCAACAAAATCTGAAGGGCTTTCATCAATGGTTGCATAATCAAAAATAATTTCTTGCTCTTTATAAGATTTACTTAATAACTGATAGCGATTTGATGAACTATGAATTACAGAAAGATGTATGTCATTATTCCCCCAATCAATGTCTTCTACAACACAAGTACTTCCGCGAAAAAGAAGTTGCTTAATAGTTGAGCCTCTATCGTTATTTACAAAACTAGGAGTAAGTCTGACAAAGGAACCAACATCAATACTGCAATTAGCTCGTAGAACTTCTGTTGTTATGTTGTAGTCATCAAGGTTAATTTCAGCAGTCAACTTATTATTACCGTGATGTTCAACATTTTTTACGGGAATAGTTCTGCCTGAAGATACACGGTAAATGGGTGGCTTTAGATGATCAGCGATCCAATCTGTTACTTTAACGTGCTGATCTAAACGTAAAAAATCAATACCTGCTTGGGCAGTATCATCAACACCTAAACTAAAATCTGGTAAATCTTTGATCGTTAAAGATTCTTTCATTATTTCAGAATTCTTAAATCTAATACCCTCCTCAATCCATCTAATGGCATGAGTACGAGCTTTGAAATATTCTTTCAAATAGTTAGGTGTTTGGGCTTGATTATAAGACTCAATTGCTTTTGTAGTTTTCGGAACTTCGGATTTAGGCAGTGTTCGCCAGTAACCACGCCAATAAGCAGCACTCAAAGAATTAAAATATCTTAACCTAATCTCAAACTGATGTTTTCTGGTATTTTCAGATGATTCTGTTGCCCATTGGTTCTGACTATCTATTTCCAAATTGGTTTTAAAGTC
Source organism: Johannesbaptistia floridana (assembly GCF_057440575.1). NCBI lineage: Bacteria > Bacillati > Cyanobacteriota > Cyanophyceae > Chroococcales > Cyanothrichaceae > Johannesbaptistia > Johannesbaptistia floridana. The sequence goes on along the minus strand of NZ_JALKVM010000052.1, from coordinate 13,360 downwards.
AAAAATATCAAGGTAAAATAGTTGATCTAATTTTACTACTTTGCCATTAATTTTCCGTTCCCAATGATAACGTCTGCCATACCATTTTAAAGAAGTAACAACGGCGAGATCTCTACCTGTCCATCCTAGAGCATATCCTTTTTCAACTTCATCAGATAGACAAGAATAGATCAATTGTTCTAAACTTTCTCTACATCCCAATAATTCTCGCAAATGACTAAGTAACTGGGAACTTACACGAGAACATCCTTCTATTAGTTGACTCATTTCTTGTCGAGACCAAACATAGAAATGAATAGGTGCTTTTTCTGTTTCCGCTACAGTGGCGATCGCATCAACTAATTCTGAGAGAAATGCTTGAATTATCTCTTTTTCAGAGCCATTATCAACTTTATAATCTCCTGTCCACGGTGATGTCTTGAACTTAATTACATTTTCCCCTTCAAGTTCTTTTTGCTGATAAATACGCTTATTATTGTCATCAAGTTCTTCTAAATATTCTTTAATATTAGGATCTGGTTGCCATTTACCATCTCCATTTTGCTCAAATTTTGGATCTAATTTTCCTTGACTTTTAGTAACATGAGCGGATAATCCACCAATTCTATTTTCAACATAATCATATTCAACAGAAAGATAAATACGAATAAGACGTTCTCCATTGATGTTATGCTCTGGTAGTTGACTGTTACCTGAATATTTAGGCAGTGAAGTGACTTCATAGGCATCAGGATCTAAATCTCCATCAGGAAGAGTACGCCTACGAGTTTTTGCTTTTAATTGTAGTAGTTCTAAATTCTCCGTAAAACTTATATCTTGTTGAAGTTTAATAGCTTGATTCCCCGTTAGCTCAATATCGGCTAAATCGTCTATATTTTTTACTCCAGCTTGATTTAGAGCCTTAGCGATTGATGAATCTATCCCCAATAACTGTAAACTTTTTTTTCTGGCACTTTCTGCTAAACAATGAACACTTAATATACAGTCACTACATTTTTGATCTAATTGATAATCTAAATCATCTATATCTTTTTCTATGATTTGCCTTAATGAGCCATCAAAAGCGATTAACCTTTCTATATCAGCTTCAATGCTATCCAAATTTAGTGCTGGGGATTTGATAATATCCTGAATTTGATTGGTATTTTCATCAATACGAACAACAACACATTCTATCTTTTGAAGATTAACTTTAACCCCACAAATAGTAAGGGGATTACTTTTCATCAACTCTCGAATCAGCATCTGATATACAGCAACTTGTACTCGATGATAAGTTCTATCTTTTCGTGATGCCTTACACTCAACTAATCGAAAAAAAGGTTGGTTATTTTGCCAATAAACCAAGATAAAGTCAATCTTTCCACTGATGTTGAATTCACCTAATTTTCCAGCAATCGCAATTTCTCGTCCATAAGCCTTTTCTCCCATCGCTAAATTTGCCAACTTTTCTCTAAAATCATCCCAAATCACAGTAGATTCTGGTTCTAAAGTATTAAATAATACAGTTAATCTCTTGAATCCTTCTTTATCAAGGGATTTAGCCCAATCTTCTTCTCTTTTTCTTCCTTCTGCTTCTAAAACAGGATCTAAGGAAGTGTTAAAAATTAACTCAGAAAAGGAAGGAATATCATTATGTACCTGTTTGTAATTGTCATATTTTAATTTGAAACGGCGATCGCAACTTTGGTATCTAATGTATTCTGCTATATCAGTAACTTTGATGTTGAATTCTTTGGACATCTGATGTGCTTGAATTATTGATGATTTGAAAGATGTATTTTTATTCTAGCTATTGTTTTATTTATATGAAAATAGAGAAATTAGAGAAATTAGGGTTTTGTTGCAAAGAATTATAAACTATACAAGATTATTATATAACTAATTGGTTATTTAAGCGGCAACCTCAACGAGTGATTTCGACAAATTTTCTTTGAGCTACACTATTGCTGCGATCGCATCTACTCTCCATCTTTCTCAACACCCCTAATTGGAGAGTGATTTTGTACGGGGGAGATAACTTTAAGTGCCATCTGCGCCACTTGGTTGTAAATTATCTAGCTGTTTTTCCACCTCCCCCATTTTTTCGGCTATCTAAAGACCTATCGCTCATAAGGAATTTCCTCAATTAGTTAAGTAAGTCAAAAAGAGAGCATTTTCGGTAAATTTTAATTTTTATCAATATTTTCCCTAAAATACGGACTCAGAGACATCTTAATCACCAAAATTTAATCAAATTTTGCGCCCAAATCAATTTTGAGAACAGATTCGATAGATCTTAAAACTTCTTCAGAAATCCATTCTCGGTCTTCTTTTTCTAGCTGATACCAATACCCTACGCTAATTCCCGCTAAAGTAGCTAAAACTTGTACTGAACGTCCGTCTTTTAAACGTGACTCTCGAAGCTTTTCGCCAAACTTGGGGATTTCTGTCTCTTGGTACCTTCTAACTTTCACACTTAGTAGTTTAGTTTCTCAAAGTTGTTACCTCACAAATTTACAACATTTTTTTAGCCAGACTCTCTACTATAGTGTTAAGACACCAGTTTTTATACTATAGTAGAATAAAAGAGTTTTAACTATCGGGGGTAAATATGGCTATTTAAATGTTTGAGAATTAGGAAACTAAATTATCCATATTTCCACTTAATTTAACCAGAGTTAATGATTTTTGGTATTTTCATGGCAAATACGAGAAGGTTACATTTTCTTTTCTCAGTAAATAGGGGAATACTCTGAAATTTAGCATCTGATGTTAGTATTAGTGTTTTGCCATAGTTGTTTGAAGACTATGATTTGTGCTGTCAGTGTTTTCAATTTTTTTTTGATTGAGCTTAATTTGTTCATTTAAGGCAGCTAAAAGCTGCTCAGCATCACAACCTAAAATTAGTTGTAGTTTAGCAGCATGAAAAAAACTATGATCACTTGTGGATATTCTTTCCCACTTACGAATGGTATTGGGGTTCACTCCTATAAGATCCGCTAATTCTTGCTGAGTTAAATTTTGACGTTTTCTGAGCTCTGAGAGAGTCAATGTCATATCTTTTTGTTTTTCTGATAATGATCCATATTTTTATTTTACAATATTAACTAAATCTACACTAAAATAGTTAAATCAATATGTTAGTGTTGACATCATTACGAACGTTAGGATAAACTAAGAAAATAGAGAGGAGCAGCCCTCTCTTAAAAATCACTTTTTTTTTTGCTATGAATATTAGTTTATCAAGATCTAAACTCACTGACCAGTTTCTGACTGACGAAGGATTATTACTGGCTCAGCTTTCTTTCAATATCAAACAAACAAGGTCAAAAATAATTGCTAAAATTTCTAACCTTGTCAAATATATTTTCTCCTTTCATGAAACCAAACCAAAAATAAGAAATAAAATCCAAGTTTCGACAAAAAGTAACACAAAAAGTCTAAGAAGAAAGGCCCGTTCAAAAAAACAGAATTTGCTTTTGAAAACAAATTTAGAAGTAGTCCAACATCTTTCTCAAAACAATCTAAAATCAGAGGTTTCCAAGGAAATTAAGTCTCTAGATGTTCCATTTGAAGTAACCAAGCAAGGGGATATCTGGAAATGGAATTTAGGACTTGAGCGATGGGATAAAACACTGCAACTGTACTGTTTTCTAAAAAATGAAGAGTTGAATAAGATATTCTTTCATTTCAAAAACTTCTACACTAAGTATCAATCAAGACTGAAAATTGAAATAATTAAACCTACAGATAAGCCAGTAACATATCTACCTGTTACTGGCTTATAAGATGCCAGAAATTTGGTAGATAAATGCAATCTACTTGAAATTAGTATTGCCCAAAACAAACAAACCTTTCATAAGAGAATAAGACTCAATTAAGGTTCAAGTAATAAGGACTTGACCTTAATTAAAGAGTCAAAAACAAAACGAATTATTTATCATGATACCTGAAATATACTCACAGGGCAAGCTGAGTCAACTTAGCTTAGCTCTAGATTCCTCTTGTCAGCCTTCATTACCACAACTTAGGGATTATCAGCAACAGGTCATTCAAGAAATTAATCTTTTGATTAAGCAAGGATATCAAAGAATACTAGTCTTTGCCCCTACTGGTGCTGGAAAAACAATAATTGCCGGGCAGTTTGTCTACGATGCCGTCCAATCAGGGCAAAAAGTCATTTTCATTGTTCATCGAGATGTTCTCATTCAGCAAACACTAGATAAATTTGCTTTATGGGGATTAGAAGACAAATTTGGAGTAATAGCAGGTGGTTATCCAGAAAACCATTCAGCTTCAATCCAAATCGCCTCTATTCAAACACTTTCTAGGAGGAATATTGACTGGTTTACTCCTAATATCTACATTTTCGATGAAGCCCATTTAACCAATTGGTTTAAAACTAGTCTCAGTCTATTCCCTCCTCTTTCAGAAAACTCTCAAAATCAAGCAATCTGCATTGGGTTAACAGCAACACCTTGGCGCTTATCGAAACGGGAAGAAATGGGAGATATCTACGAAACATTAATAACAGCTCCATACCCTTGGGAATTAATTGCCAGGGGTTTTTTAGTATCTCCTGTTTACTACGGATTAAAACAAGCCAATCTCAAGGGAGTAAAAACTACTGATGGGGAATATTCCAATAACGATTTAGAGGTACGTTGTAATGTTCCCCATGTCATCAATGCAGCAGTCAGAGAATGGATGAGACTGGCTTATGGAAGAAAAACTATAGCTTTTGCCGTAAGTGTCAGCCACGCACAAAGTATTGCAAAAGCTTTTAATGAGCAGGGAATTGCCGCAGCTAGTGTTGATGGTTCGATGAGTTATAAAGAGCGCTCTCTACTTTACGACCAACTGGCAACCGGAGAGATTTTAGTTATTTCCAGTTGTGAGTCACTGTCTGAGGGATTTGACGTACCCAGTGTAAGTTGCATTATGTTGTGTCGTCCTACGAAATCTAAAGCTAAATATTTTCAGCAACTAGGAAGAGGATTAAGACCATCCGCCGATAAAACCGATTGTTTAGTTCTAGACCAAGCCGGATTAATTAAACGTTTTGGCTTTATCGAGAACTTGAAAAAAGTAACTCTCAACAATGCGGACGACATACCTCTAGGAGAAACACCCACCAAAATTTGTCCAGAAGATGAATATGGCTGTGGAGCCATTATTAACCAATTTGCCCAAATCTGTCCTCACTGCGGTTATGTCTTCCCTCGACCAGACAAGCTAACTCCCACGCAAAAATTGGAGCGATTAATTAGACGAGAAGATATACACAAATTTCATTTCTACAGGGAACATTTAAAAATTGCTTACCTGAGAGGCTTTTCGCCAGAATGGGCGACCTTAAGCTTTCAAAAATCCTTTAACGGTAGTCATCCACCCAGAGATTGGAGTCGGGGTGCTGTCTTTGGAGATAACCCCACAGAGAAACATCTTCAGGTTTATCGCAATTATTTGTCTGCGATCGCCATTAGCAAAAAGAAAAACTTGGTTTGGATAAGCCAATACATGAACTACGAGTTCGGACAGGACAAATAACCATCACATAAACCTTGGAGAAAAGAAATATTTCTCCAGGGTGCTTTTCTTATTGACCCACATAGAAAGGAATTCACGAATTTGACAATGAAAAATATCGAAGCATTTAAATTGGCGATCGCTCTCATCTACCCCACTCCACAGAAAGTATGGTTCAAACTAGGACATGACCGATTCTTCGTAGGTGAAGTAAATAGCAGCGGGAACTTTTCCTTACATGCGACCAAAGGGAATAGAACCAATCGCACTACTACCGAATTAATAGAAGATGGATTTAGTTATCTACGTAAGCAATCAGAACTTGTTGTTGGTGGAGTTTTCTATATCCCCACCAATGCCGAAGAATTCCCTCTTAAGGAATATATTCATACCTCACAGGATGTTAGTACTGAGTTTGATTTTGGTACAACTGAATAACAATTAGATAAAATCGACTGGTTTATAAAAGTATCTGGCTTAGAAGCAGCATTTACCACTACTTCAGGAGGTAAATCTCTTCATCCTCACTGGTTACTTGATGAAGCTATAGACATTAAAAAAGCTACTTATTTGGAGCAGCTTCTGTGTATTGCCACCATGGGGGACCCGGCTGTAGTTAATCCTCATCAACCCATGCGATTCCCTGGGTTTTATCGTAAGGAGAAACAAGGGGAACAAGAATTAATTCAATATAGCCATAATCGCTATAGTTATGAGGAGTTTTTGTCAGGTTTTAAGAAAGCTTTTGCAGCATTAGATTTGCCTTTTCCTAACGAAATTAGCGAAAACAGATGGCGAGAAATCAAGAAAGCTATCCGTCTCAAAAGAGACTATGGTCATATCGAGGCGGTACTTAAGCAAAAAGAGTCAGATTTCTTACAAGTCTACCGAAACACTTCTAATTTTAATTCTTTTGACTCAGAAAACCTTGTAGACCGTTTAATTACCGATGCTCTCTCAGTTATTCCTCAAAGAATCAAAGGACAGAACACTTATGAATATTACCTGAAAGTTGCTACTGTACTTAAAAGTAGGTATGGAGAAGAAAGAGCGATCGCATTATTAGAACAGCATTCTCCATCACATCAAAGTGGCTGGAATATACCAGGAGTAGTAAGAGCCATACATAAGGACTTGCCACCCCCAGTCTTATTCAATGTGGCTAAAGAATTAGGGGGATGGATTTATCCCCAATGGGCAAAAGATGAACTCAAAAAACAATGGATTGCTGAACACCAAAGACAGATTACAAAAGAATTTGAACCAGATTCAGACGAATATCAGGAATTTGTAGAAACACTTGCCGAACAAGAGTTAATTGAAACTGAACTAGAACCAAAAAATAACTTCTTTGATTGGTTGAGAAGACAGTTAAGTCTTGGCTTATGTCCTACTAAATATTTTGGGTCAAGTTTTCAGCAAATGGTCAAAGCCACAAAACCTCTATCTATGCCCAGTATCATTCACTTTAAAGAAGGTATGGTCTTGCCCGCTCCTAATCAATTTAAAGGGGTGATTAGATTCAAACCTCAACAAAGATTAAAAGTGATTGCCACAGCTAAAAAAGCGGGTTGGAAGTACGTACATGATAAATCTTTTATGGGGTTAGGGAAATCTCATGAATTAGGTCTACTAGAACCAGATAACTATCAAGTTATGGATGCTAATTCTGGTGAAATGAAAACTAGAAATGGCGAAATTTGGTATTTAGACTTGAATCACCGCAACCCTTCTGTAGCTACCATAGAACAAAATTTCACTGATTTACCTATTAAGCATAATGGGTTATATCACAATTATTCCAGACAAACAGCATTAGCAAAACCTTTTCTAGTAACTTCCCCCACTGAAGATAATCAAGCTGTAGCAGTAAGCAGCAACTGTATCAATGCTGAACTGTTTTATCAACTCAAAGAAAAGGGCTATGACCCGGACTTTAGTGCAGAAGAACGACAAATTTCTAATGGCAATTCATATCAAGTAAATTCAATATGTGCCAGATGCCCTTTCTTCAAGCAGAAAGGGGATAATGGAAAACCTCTTTGTTCTAGTCAAGTGGGTGATGGCTACGGTTTTCGGAAGTTGAGGAAAGATGCGATTGCTACGCCCAAGAAAAGGGCGCATATTGAACAATTAGCGCCAGACTATGATTACCAATATTCAACACTGATAGTAGAGGAAGCTGGTCAATTGGTTAAAAGTACAAAACAGATTGATTGTAGATTAGCCGACTGGGACAAACAGTGGGGCGAGTTAGAAACTCAATTTCCTGAGTTTTTTAAGTTGTTTGCCCCAGTGAGAGTCTATCTGCGCAACTTATTAACTAATCCTAAACTTCCCTACCATGGATATGACCATGAGCATTTAATGGATGAACTTAGCAAAATAATTCCTAACACAAATCAATGGGTTCAAGAGGTTCGTGATTGGTTGCCGATTATTAAAGAAGAATCTAATCTATCTAAAATTTTTGTTGACCCGGATAGTTGTACTTTTGATGGTCTAGACCCGCAATCCTCTTTAACTAATTATGAAAGAGAGCAATTAAAGAAAAAGATGGCTTATGCCAGATACTATTTCCGTAAAGAAGCTTGGACACAAAATTGTCAAAACTTGGCTGAATTACCTAGCAACTTCTTAATCCCATTGCTGGAAGTCCTTACAGAGAATAATTCTAATGCTCAAGGTTATCGGGGAGTCTTACGGATTAGCTCAAAACCCGTTGCTACTTTATCCATTACCATCAGAAAAGAGCAGCAAGAGCAAATCATCAAAAACAGTCGTTTTGTTGTCTTCCTTGATAGTACCGCGCAAAAGGAATGGATTGGCGATCTCTTAAATATTCCTCCTGACTCCATTCTTCAAATTGAACAAGAACCACCCTCTATGAGTAATCTTAACGTGGAGGTTATTAACGTTAAAGGTTTGGGTTCATCCCAAGCAAGTGAGACTGCTTTGCAACGTGCGATCGCGTTAACTGAAAAACTCCAGACAAAGCACCCTGACTTAACTGTATTGGGATTGAAGAAATGGCAGGACAATCTTAAACTTGACGGCTGGTGGTTTGCTCATAATCGTGGCACTAATGAATTAAAGGGAAAAACAGCTATTGCAGCTTTTGGCTCACCTAATATTAATGTGGGTGCTGCACTGGACGAATATTTGATTTTACATGGGACTACTCAGGGATTTGATGCGTACTATCAACAACTAACCGAATCCGAATATTTACAATTGATTGGACGTGCTAGACATCATCATTATCTCTATCAGCAATTTACTATTTATTTGATTGGCTCAAATATCAACTCTGATTTCCTTGGTGATATTGGCATAAACAATAAAGTTTCCGATGGATTCAGTTGGACTCCATTCGCTGGTACACAACAACAACAAAACCGTTGGAAGATTTGGCAGATTTCACAACAGTTAACTAAGTTGGGAGAGAAGGTTACTCAAGGCGCGATCGCACTTGCTTTGGGAGTTAGTCAAGGCAGAGTATCTCAAATACTCAAAGAGTCTCCTTTAGGGGATTGGAGAAGTTTGAAAAAATTATTAGAAAACCTACTAAATACTAATAGTAGAAAAACTAATAATTTAGATATAGAATCAGATGAGCTTCTAGCAAAGTTTCTAGAACTTGATGTGGAATGTGTAGTCGAAACAGTTATCAGAATTATTCATGAAGAGGGCTGGCTAGAATTTACTGATTGGTTGCAAAGTTTTTCTGCTCAGATACAATGTCAATTGGTAGCAATAGTTACTAATTTCTATTTATCATCTAAAGCGATCGCCAAAAACCCCCCTCAATCTCCACAAGCTTTTTAAGCACCTTGTCACCCCGTCAGTTATAAGTCAGTAAAGAAAATAACTAATGCTGGACTAGGCTATAAATCGTTTCATACAGCGTGGCGAACCATAAGAGGAATTGAAATAATGCACGCCAATTAATAAAAGTCAAGTTGATGGTGTTGATCATAGGGATAGTGTAGCTCAAAAAGAATTTGTTGAATCACTCTTTGATGTTGCTGCTTAAAAATACGTGAGATACATAGAAATCTTGTATGCTTCATAACTCTTTGCAACAAAACCAAAATCTAGAGCATTTTTTTCATTGTCAGAAATTTCCTGTAGACGTTTTCTTTAAACTTTGTTAATCTAGTTTTAGATTGTTAACTTAGTTCACAAATAAAAATATGTGTGAACTAAGTTAACAAAATTAACAATAGTTAAGGATTAAGTGATATGACCAATACTTTAGATTTTGTGGGGATTAGCGAAATTGCAGATAAATATCAAGTTTCAAAATCTGCGGTCTCCAACTGGACAAAAAGATATGACAATTTTCCATCCCCTAAGTTAGAAACCAAGGGGGCTAAATTATATTCTTGGTTCTGTTGCAAAAAATATCAGTCGCGCTCGTAATATGTTAAGATATCTAAGCGTGACTGCCTTATTTAACATAATTGATGAATCCCAAACAACCCTTCAAATGGCGCCATTTCCAAAAAGAAATAATCTTACTTAATGTGCGTTGGTATCTTCGCTATCCTTTAAGCTATAGGGATTTGTCAGAGATGATGTTAGAAAGGGGTTTATCAGTTAACCACTCAACTATATGTCGTTGGGTTCATACCTACGCACCAGAAATTGATAAGCGAACTCGTCGTTATCTCAAACCAACTAACGATTCATGGCGTGTTGATGAAACCTATATTAAGGTCAAAGGGAAATGTAAATATTTATATCGTGCTATCGATAGCAATGGTAATACTTTAGATTTTATGTTGAGTGCCAGACGGAATGGAAAGGCCGCAAAAAGATTCTTTGAGAAAGTCCTCAAAAATAGTCACAGTATGCAACCGAGAGTAATTAATACAGATTTAGATAAAGCTTATCCACCAGCCGTAGAAGACCTGAAGAAAGAAGGGACTCTGGATCCAAATAGTGAATTGAGACGAGTGAAATATCTTAATAATAAGATTGAACAAGACCATCGAGCGGTCAAGAAAATAACAAATGCTTCCCTGGGTTACAAGTCGTTCTATACAGCGTGGCGAACCATCAGAGGAATTGAAATTATGCACGCGATTAACAAAGGTCAAGTTGATGGTGTTGATCATAGGGATAGTGTAGCTCAAAAAGAATTTGTTGAATTACTCTTTGATGTTGCTGGTTAAAACTTACGAGATACATAGAAACATTGTATACTTCGTAATTTTTTGCAACAGAACCCAAATTTCTCTACCAAAACAAGTTAAACAATCTCTCTGGAAAGCTCTCAAAGTAGGAGTCAAAACGGAATTCCCTGTATCTCAACAAGGAACTCCTCAAGGAGGATGCTGTTCACCGCTCTTAGCTAACATTGCTTTACATGGTTTAGCAGATTTAGGTACAGGCTATAGATACGCTGATGACTGTGTTTTCATCCTAAAACCGACGGAAAACCCGCAAGAATTAAGGATGAAAATTGACGAATTCTTAGCTATTAGAGGATTAAAGGTCAAAGAAGCCAAAACTAAACTTGTAGCAGCGACCGAAGGTTTTGATTTTTTAGGATGGCATTTTAGAGTTAAGGAAAATGGGAAATTTATTTCCACACCCTCAAACACGAATTACCACCAAGTTAAACAAAAAATTAAAGCCACACTCAAAGACAACAGATTTACACTTCCTGCGCGAATCAAAAAAGTAGGTTCAATAGTTCGAGGTTGGAGAAATTATCATAAGTATTGTGACATGAGCCAACATAATCTTTGGTTCTCACGCTATTGGGCGTGGAAGTATATTCGCTCCCAAGGTAGATTCAATCGAAAACAAACAGACCAACAAATTGATATTGCTTTTCCTTCCATCCCTTGGTCAGTTAATAGATTCGCCAATGTCATAGGAACTAAAACCCCTTTTGACGGAGATTTAACTTACTGGTCTCGAAGAAAATCTAATCTGTACGACAATCATACAGCTAGAGCTTTGAAAAGACAGGGACATAAGTGTGGAGAATGTTCATTAGCTTTTTTGCCTGAAGACAAAGTAGAACTACATCACATCGATGGTGACCATCACAATTGGAAGCCGAAAAATCTTGTAGCTTTACATAGAGAATGTCATCAGGGTCAGGAGATTCACTCCTTTCAACGACAGCAAAAGGGGAAACCCTAAGTTTAGCCAGAAGCGTAGTGCGGTGAAAGTTGGTGCGATTCGTTGAAGCTGCGAAGCTCTGGAGAACAGAGAAGTAGAGGCTTCCAGGCGATGACGGGGAGAAAACCGTATGTAACCTGAACTGATAGTTGGATGTGGGTTAAAGTCCCACCACTGACGGGGTGACAGGGTGCCTGAAAAGCTTGTGAAGATTGGGATTTGGGGCGGGCGATCGCGCAAACAATTAATAAAAAGTTTTCGTTTATTGAGAATGGAGATTTTTGGAAATGCCAGAAGAGAGCTTCAACAAGTTGACTAAAAATTCAATATAATCTCAAAGAAAAAACAACCTGATTTTATGGTAAAAATAATCAGATCGTTTAAGTAATGTAGAATTTTTTATGAGTATTTTATTAGAATACAGAGACCATTTTACCAAATATTTAACATCAACACAACTTGAGGGATTAAAAATTTTACTATGGTTGTTGATGGTCCATAAACAAGTTAGGATAGAACGGTTAGCAGCTTGTTTTCCATTACCAATCCTTTATGAAAGTAGAAGAAAACATATCCAACGCTTTTTAGTTTTACCAGCATTAAGTGTTTCATTGTTATGGTTTCCTATTATTAAATCTATCATTAATAAAGAGTTTAAAATTGATTCTCGTTTAATTATAACTATTGATCGAACTCAATGGAAAGAAAAAAATGTGTTTGTAATTGCTGTGATTTGGAAGAAGAGAGCCCTACCTATTTATTGGCAACTTTTGAACAAAAGAGGAGCGAGTAATTTAGCTGAACAACAAGCCTTAATTAGACCCGTTCTTCGGTTATTAAAGCAGTACGAATTAGTCATTATTGGCGACCGTGAATTTCATAGCGTTAAATTGGCTTATTGGCTAAAACAAGAAGGAAAAAAACAACGGGTTTTCTTCGCACTCCGTCAGAAACTACCTACTAATTATAAATCAAATCAACAAGATTATCAAATTTTTAAAAATTTGATAATCACTCCTGGAAATAAAAAGTTTCTTACAGAAGTTTTTGTAACTAAAGAAAAAGGATTCGGAAAATTTAATGTGGGGGCTTATTGGAAGCGAAAGTATAAAGGTAAACAAGAAGAACAACCTTGGATTATTATAACTAATTTAACCACAATTGAAGATGTCTTAAAAGTTTATAAAGCTAGAGCTGGTATTGAAGCTATGTTCAAAGATTGTAAGACAGGCGGCTATAATTTAGAGGGTTCTAAAGCTAATATACAGCGACTAACTTCTTTAATTTTATTAATAGCAATAGCTTACACATCTACCTCTTTAAAAGGTAAAACATTTCGCCAAACACATCAAGCAAAATATCTTGCTCGTTTAACTGAAAAGTCAAGAAGCGACCAAAGACATAGTAATTTTTGGATTGGGCTTTATGGAGAACTTTGGATTAATGCTTGGGACTTTTGTTTTAAATTTGTTGAAATTATGATTAAAAATAATCCGCATAAATTAAACAATTATACAAGAGGTTTTAAAGCCATGTCTGTGATAAAATCAGCTATTTAATGCCCTCTCTATTTTAACTTAAATCTTTCCAGTTAACTTGATTTTTAATTAAATATTATTCTGTAAAAAAATGTTTTGTGCAAATTTTTGTAGTAGTTATTTATTTTTTGTGTTGACTAAGAATTCAACTCGGGGTTGGGGTTGTTCTG